>CAXEUS010000189.1:0-8265 GCA_963999385.1 uncultured Candidatus Poseidoniales archaeon
AGATACCCACTTCACCCCACACAATATGCCGAATTGGCGGCCCTGGCAATTTCTTCAGGAAGGGGATGAGGTAGAACTTGGTACGCGGTGTGCCAGCGCCGAGGCCATAGTAGACATTCAGCACGGTCAGCAGGACCAGCGGTGGGCCCCCATACATCCCTGCCTTGCCGAGGCTACGCTTCGAACGTGACAAGACATCCCCGCACGCAATCCCATCCTGATTGACTTCAAGATTACCCAGTCTCATCTCACCAGACGTGCATTCCACTGATGCGGTCCCTCCGCGATTTGAACACGGGTCTCATCCTCCGCAGGGATGAAGGATATCCAAGCTACCCCAAGGGACCTTGGATGCGCCGTACGGAGAGGGTGATTTAATCCCGACGGCAAAGGAAGGAAGTGTGCCCCACACCGACCGCACACAGGAGACAGCGGTCGGAGGGAGCGGGGGTTGTGGTGATTCCTATTGATTCAGCAGGCGAGTGCGTAGACTCGCTTGCCAGTCATTCGATCCTGTTCCCACAAAATCTCCTTGCAATGCCTGGGAATGAAAAATCCGACCTTGCGGGGGGTCAGTCCGTGATTCTTCATCTTGCGATCGTTGCACAGCGAAGCGACGATATCCGCCGCTGTACATTTCGGATTTGTTCGCACGTAAGCGAGTATCTCATTCTTCAAGCGCATGAATCGCGCCAATTTCTGACTTCCTACAGTGTATGACATCATACTATACTGGTCCGCAGGAGGGATATCAACACAGGGTGGGAGTCCCGGGGGGGGCCCTTCAGATGAATCAGAGAATGGGTACGATTGTCTTCCAGCGGGGTTCAGCCAGCTTCTTCCCCTTGCCATCGGCCGGAATTGGATTCGAGAGCAGCAACTTGCCGTGCATACCCTCTACCTGGAATTTGACGCGTAACTCGACCCTGCGGTCCCTCTCACACGCCTCAACGGTGTCGTCATCAATCTCTTCGGAAGCGAACGTGTCTGCGTATCCTTCGTTGGTGACAGTCAGTGACGAACCGTCTAGATGGACTCGCGGTTGGAAATCATGGTCAGTGGGATCATCCATCCATACATCGAGGTCGATGACTACCCTATCTCGCGCGGTGACCTTGGTTATCTCCATCGTCGCGACCATGGAATTCAACCACGCCACAGCCTGAGGTGATAACAACATTCGCTCGCGCCAACTCCCCACTTTCAGCGGTTCATACAGACAGTTCACTGACACGCGGTATGAGTACGGTGAACTCCACACTCAAGTCCCAGTTGTTACCCTCGTCTGGATCGATGTCATCGATGGGCAAATCGGGGTCGGCATCATCGGCACGTACCGACCATACCCACTCCCCCTGCCCGAACCTTGCACCCGCCTCAGCGAGCAATAGCGCGTGCAGGTCCTCAACGTGGTCGGCGCTGTAGACATGCTCACCTTCCGTGCGGGGGTTCATTGCCTCGCGTTCGATGTAGGCAGTTGTCGGTTTGGACGGGTCCTCTTGTGCGGTCTGCGCCTCTTCGTTCCAACTACTGTCAGGAACTGCGATGCCAAGGGTGAAATTGTCCTCGGGCCACATTATGGGGAGCAAATCCATCTCGAGCGTGAGCGTGGCGTTTACTGACAAGAGTCGTCCATCTGTTCCCGGAACGTGTGACTCCGCCCATGTATCACCCTGTTTGAGATATCCTGACCAGTTGAAGTTGAGGCGGCGCTCCTCCCAGACTACTTTCCATGTGCGCGTGAATACGTCGATGGTCCACTGCCGAGTGATGCTCGCGCCTCTATCATCTGTGATGGTGACCGAGCCACTGCGGCTCCCTGAGTTGTTCAACAGCAAACTGACACTCGTCTCTGTCGAATCGACATCGTTCCCAGTGTCGCCGTCAAGATCGCTGTCCGCGCTCCAGTTGATATCCCAGGTGAAGTCGAGCGCGCCACCTTCGGGGTCATCGGATGAGGAGGCGTCGAGTGTGACCATGTCTCCAACCTTGGCAGTCGACGGCATCTCCAGCGAAACGAATGGGTAACCGTTGACGTGAATCGTCCAACGAGCGAGGTCGGTGCCACCTTGGTCATTGCTCACCTGTACGCTGGCTTCGTACGTACCCAGTTCATCGTAAACGTGAGTGGTGAGGCCTTGGGTGGTCGTGTGGGTGACACCGTCTCCAAAGTCCCATAGAAACTCGACAATCACTGTTGCGTCTTGGGTGGTTGACCCGCGAGCGTCGAAGTTCACCGATTCACCAGCATGGATACTATCCGCATCAACCGACAGCTTGGCTGTTGGATCTGGTGGGCCAATCACGCTCGTGCAACCTGAGAGCAGCAGGCTGGCCAACAGAAAGCAGGCAAGCACCGAGCGAACGCCCTTCGTCATGGTGCAGGAGCCTGAACCATCGTTTAACAGGCTGACGCAGCCATGCGGGCGCTTCCGCTTCTATCAGAAGATGTATGGCTCGGCGGTTAACCACTGAGGCGTTCAATCAAATCAGCCTTGGTGCCACTCACCGGCAATCCCCTGGCCTTGACGAGTTCCACCAGTTCCGCCTTTTTCATTCGCTTCATTTCTGCTGTGGAGGGGGTATCATCCTCATCGCTTCCAACAGGCACCTCAACCTGTTCATAGGCGGACATGTCCGAGCCGTCGGAAGATACCACATCCGCCTCGGCGAGATGCTCATCTGCACTGTCTAAATCCACCTTTTCTCCCATTGACATCTTGTAATGGTCGACCAGGGGGTCCTCGGTGAGCACGTAGTCCGCATCGGCGTCACCTGCATCGAATTCCACCGGTGATGGTTTGGGCTCGACCTCCTCCGCCTCAAGCATGCTCGCTTCGAGGACTTCCATCGCAGTTCTCAGCTCCTCAGCACGCTGTTCGCCATAGGTTTCCGTCAGTTGACGCGCCGCCTCCTGCTCAGTATCGTCGAAACCCGATTCGTCTGTTTTCTCCGACTTCCCTCCGAACAATCGGCGCAGAGAGTCAAGCAGCCCCATCCCATTCACCCGTGCAGCCAAGTGTGGTTGAGAATATGGTCATTCACCTATCGCTCGGCGCGTGGGCGCAAGTTCAAACCGGTTGCTTCGCCCGCGGCGGCGTATGGCACACGACCCGCTCGCTGGATTCCGCGTACTTGGGTTCGATCTGGAGACCACGGGATTGTCCAGCAACCATCACCGTATCATCCAGTACGCGCTGGTTGGGTGCTCAGAAGGTGGTGATTCCATCTACGTCGAGGAATTGGTCAACCCACAGCGGAGTATCCCTCTGGAATCAACACGCGTACACGGGTTTACCGATGAGGATGTCACTGACAAATCGCATTTCAGTGAACACGTCGACAGAATAGACGAACTGATTGAGGGTGCGGTCATCGTAGGTCACAACGTCAACCGATTCGACTGGCCATTCATGCGCGATGAGTACATGCGCGTGGGAAGGATGATGCCCACACCCAGAGCGATAATCGACACTCTTGTGGTTGCCCGCAGATTGAAACTCCCTCGCCGACACACACTGGGTGATATGTGCACTCGCTACGGTGTCGAACTTGAGAGAGCGCACACTGCCGGTGCCGATGCCGCTGCAACCCTGCTTCTGCTCTGGCGCATCATAGAGGAGCATCCGCGTCAGTTCCGCCGCCCACTCGAGGACATCGAGGCGTGGCTGGCGAGTGGCCGGATGGACGAGGACAGTGATCTCGGCCCGGGTTACGACGACCTAGAACCGTTCGATGCGAATGGGAGGCTGCGCTGGTCAGATAAGGAACTGATTCTGGCCTTCGGCCGCCACCGCGGTGTCACTCTACAGACATTGGAACTCAACGACCCGGGATATCTGCGCTGGTTGTTATCGGGCAACGGACCACTGGAACAGCAAGACAGGAAACGTCTCGAGGACATACTCGAGTCTCATTGAGCGCCCGAGTCAGGAATTGGTTTCCACGGGAGTACATCACACCAATCGCCCAGTCGCCAACTGGAGCCTCCGACGTTGACGCTGCCGAACAGCACTGGACCCTCCCAGCCCATGTCGAGCAGTTCGCGCAGGCGCTCGCGCGCGTAGCCTTGGATGACAACCCCGAAGCGTTGGCCCGATTCCACGACATTGCCCTCGGCATCCAAGGGATTCATTCGCTCTACAAGCGCCACCGTACCATCGTCCTCGATGCGCACCACCTGTACTACCTCATCCCGGAATATGCCTTCCACCTCGAGCTCGCCGTGTGCTCGTGCCCAAATCCAGGATGGACACCACGCCTTCCACTCACAGAACGCGCAAGCGTCTACGCTCGGCGTTGCCGGTAGGGGTGTCTCTGTCGGTCGCATTGCCTCCCAAGCAGAGAACGCATCATCGAGCACGTTCGGCCCCTCAGCAACGTAGACTTTCGAGTTGAGCGCATACCAACCTTCGGTCGTGATTGGTGGGTGACCCGGGTTGTTCTGGGCAACCAGGTCGCGATACAATCGCAATTGTCTGCTCACTGTATCGTAGAGTTCGTCTTCTGGAGCGCGCCCTGTCTTCAGGTCAGCAACTATCCAACCGGTGGTCTCACCTGATTCGTCCCGTTCGGCGATTAGTAGGTCGAGCCGTCCCATCAGCCGTCCGCAGGACGAACGCAACGTCCCCTCTGCGGCTAGTACCATATCCTGGATGGAGCGCCATTCGTCGACTGAGACCGAGGCGAGAGCTACAGATTTCCTTCCCGCTTTGGAGAACATGATGTTCAGCGCGCCGATGAGCAGTTTCTGCGCCTTCTCGAACTCGTCCTCCTTCCAAGTTGGATGACGGGGTGTTTTGAAGAACAACTCGCGCTCCTCCTCCCACTGCTTCTGCAGCAGTTGTTTGGCGGTGCGCGGCAGCCATCCAGTCTCTTCTCCGTCACGATCTGTTAGGTCGAGATTGCACAGGTCTTCGACGGTGTCGTGAACGGCAGTTCCAATCGCTGCTGGCATACCGGTCTTACGTGGCAATCGCTGACGAGAGAGCCAGAACTTGCGTGGGCAAGCCTCGTAGTTGTTCCATGAGGATGGCGAGAGTGTGAATCCGCGATCTTCCCATGGAGTATTCGTCACAGTTGTCCACCTCTTTCACAGCGGGTCGGCACCCCCGCATCGTGGGCTCTTCATGATGCCCCAACCATTAATGCGACGGGCGGGCAGGCAGGGCCATGAAATCAGAACCTGTCGTCAAGGTATCGAGCACGGTCGATTCCGAGGACGCCCTTGTCGTCTGTTGTTTCCCGTCGGTGAGCATGGTATCCAGCATTGTCGCACACTACCTCATCGAGAGGCTCGACCTCACCTTCTGTGGAGGAGTACGCCATCCTCGACTACCGGCGGTGTGTCTGGTGCAGGATGGAGCTCCGATGCCCCCTATCCGATTCTATGCCGGCCAGCCAGTGTGCACTCTGGACAGTTGTGACAAACTGATTGTGATTGTCTCCGAGGTGCAGATTCACGGCATGCTGGCGTTGCCGCTCACCGAGGCGCTGCTAGAATGGAGCAAGGAGGCGAACACCGGCGCAGGCATCCTCGTAGATTCATTCTCTCACGGTGCGGAGGACTTGCACGAATTAGTGGACGATGATGACTCCGACGAAACCATCCTCGGCATAGGTTCCACCGAGGAGAATCGAGAGCAGTTGGACAGCATGGGAATCCCGCTGCTCAAACACGGAGTCGTCGGAGGCATGACTGGCGTTCTACTGGGAGAGGGGCGACGGCGTGGACTGAATATGATGGGGATTATGGCCGAAACTGGCGGTGAATACCCTGATGCGCGTGCGGCTGCACGCATCATCGATCACCTCGACATGCTACTGCCTGCAATCAAGTTGGACACCGAGCCGCTCATCGAAGAAGCAAAGCGCATCGACGAACAAATCAAGGCGTTGATGATGCACAATCTGCAGGCGTCCGAGGAAGACCTAGACCCCACGTTGTCTGAAAGTTCCAGCAGCATGATCTACGGATGATTCAGAAGTCATCCAGTGAACTCTGGCCACCAGACGCAGTCTCATCCTCGATATCTCGAACGGGGGCGACGGGGGTTGAGGTGCGGTCCTCCGACTGTTCGGACGGAGTGTTCTCTGCCAGCAAGGTTGCCAACTGCTCTTCATTGAGCACATCGACATCCAAGCGAAGCGCCTTGTCGTGCTTCGAACCAGGATTCTCTCCAGCAACAAGATGGTCGAGTTTGCCTGATACTTGAGTCACAACCTTGCCCCCAGCTGCTTTGATGCGCAGGGCGACCTCCTTGCGCGGCCGCGACAAGGTCCCCGTGATACAGAACGTAATCCCTGACAATCCACCTTCATCGGCCGCCACTGGCTGCTCATCAGTCACATCGAGCAAGTCTGCCAACTCACGCACCATCGACTCTCGCTCGGCAAGCCCAGAGAGCAATAGGTCGGCTACAGTAGCGCCCACTCCTTCAATCGCCATCAACGATCTCACGGCCCGATTGTGCTTGTGCGGCTTGCCAGCCTCATCATCTCCAGGCTCCTCGCCACTCATCTCGACCAGTTCCAGCAGCGCATCGAGTGTGAGCACCTCAGCAGCGACGACCGAGGCGATCTCCGGTCCTATGCGAGGTAGACCGAGCGCGGAGAGGAATTTCGACAGAGGCATGCTCCTGCTGCCATCAATCTCAGCGAGTACGTTCGAGGCGGACTTCTCGGCCATCCGCTCCAGCCCCTCCAACTGTTGGCGCTCAAGTGAGTAAAGGTGGGGCAGCGAGCCCACCAACCCGGTCTCGCACAACTGCAGCGCCAGTTTCTCCCCGATTCCGTCCAGTTCTAGCATTCGACACCAGTAGAGCAGGGATTGCACGCTCCTCGCCGGGCATTCAAGGCTGGTGCAGCGCAGGAACGCTCCGTCTACGACAAGTTCCCTCTCACACTCAGGACAATGTGATGGGGGCTCAACCTCCGCACGCGACGGCAGAGTTCCCGTGAACGGGCTGCCATCTGCATGCGACCTATCCTCTAAGTCAGATTTCTTGGCACGGCCGAGTGACTCCTCGACCTTGGGAATCACATCGCCGCGACGCACCACCCGTACCTTGTCGCCGATACACACACCGAGCCGTTCTACCTCGCCAGCGTTGTGCAGAGTTGTATTCTCCACCGTTACACCGGACACCGTCACTGGTGCCACCCGCGCCACAGGGGTCACCGCGCCAGTCCTGCCGGTCTGCCATTCGACCCCCATCAACACCGTCGTCGCCTGCTCGGGAGCAAACTTCCAAGCGAGTGCCCAACGGGGATGGTGAGCAGTCTTACCGAGCAACTTGCGCTTGTCGAGGTCGTCCAGTTTGAAGACCACACCGTCGACCTCCCAAGAGAGGTCGTCGCGGCGTGTTTCCCAGTCCTCTGCAGAAGCCTGCAGCCCTGCGGTCACCTGCTCATCGTCGTCCCCTGTGATGACACTACTCGTGGCGGTCTCGATGCCGACCGATTGCATCCATTCGACGGCCTCAGAATCGAAATCGAACCACGGCCTGTCTGGTGAATCTGGGTGGCGGTCTCCCGAGGAGAGAAAGCGGACATCGTAGGCATGGAACGAGAGATCCTCAGCGCGTCCCTTGCCCGCCTCGGCATGCTTCTGCCTGAGCGAGCCGGCGGCGAGATTGCGTGGGTTTGGAGAGATGTCAGCGTAGTGTTCGCGGTAGATCCCGAGCGGCATCACCACCTCGCCGCGGATGTGGCAGTCACCTTCCCAGGAGAGTTCGAACGGGACGTTCGGGATGCGCCTCGCATTGGCGGTGACATCCTCGCCTCGCTCGCCGTTCCCTCGTGTCGCCGCTCTCACCAGTTTTCCTCGGCGATATTCGAGGCTCAGGGCGCTGCCGTCGAGTTTGGGCATGGCAAGGAAGCGCCGGCCGTGGGCGGTCGTTTCAGCGACGAAATGAGCTAGTTCCTCAGCATCGGTTGCTTTGTCGAGCGATTTCATCGGGAAGCGATGGGTTACCTTGACCGAACCGGGCGCAGGGTCAGCGCCCACACGCTGCAACTGTGGATGGTCAGGGGAAAGTTGCTTCAATTCGTCCCACAATTTGTCGAAATCAGCGTCGGATATCTCAGGAGCGGCTTCGTTGTAGTAGAGATGCGAATGGTGGGCGATCTGCTCTGCCAGCGCCTCGATATCTACCTCGGCAGCGGTAGCATCCTCCTCGCGTGCGCCCATCGCGTAGCGATGGGCGCGACCCCTGAAAAATCCATCTTATCGACTAAACAGCCTCATTCTGCCTCATCGAGGCC
>CAXEUS010000190.1:0-1858 GCA_963999385.1 uncultured Candidatus Poseidoniales archaeon
ACAAGGGAGTGCCTATCGCAAACGCCAACTTGCGATCCCTGGACAACGGGTATCAGGTGGTGACAATCACCGATATGTCACAGCAGGTGGAGACCTTCCGTATCAAGTTCCAAGTTGTTCCTCCGCTGGGCTCCAATGGCACACTGGTATCGGGACAGACCTCTGATTCGGACGTCTACGGTGTATCAGGAGCAAATGTTTCCTTCCACGACAGGGATGCTGGCTTCACCGTCAATCGTGGCGACTACTTCGTCATCAACGCCGCCGCGGTGGGGAGCGATGAGGGCGGCTGGGAATTCCGAATGCTGTATGATGGCGGAGGCGGCCGCAGCAGTGGCGAGATCATGTCGGTCATGCTCCCATCCACGAACTGAGTCCTCCCCGTACCTCTTGAGGAGTGGCCACCGGTCGAAACGGGGGAACGATGACGAATCTTGAAACATACCAGGCGCGCGGTGGGCGCTGGGACCCTCCAGTCAATCCGGAATGCATTCGCATCGAGCCTACTGCTCCCTCTAGTCCAGCGGTATGGGAACTCGCCCCCTCGAAGAGCCACATGCTGCGCTGGCTGCTGCTGGCTGCTCAAGGCGAGAAGCAGGTCACGCTGCGCTTCGATGGAACTCCAGGAGAGGACATCGAGAGCATGGCTCGTTGTATGCAACAGTTGGGCGTGAACATCGAGCGCGGGGACGAGGCGTGGGTGGTTCACGGAGTGGGGGCTCATGGTCTGGAAAAACCAGCCAGCGTACTCAACTGTGCTAACGCAGGAACAGCGCTCAGGCTGTTGACTGTCGCGGTCGCAAGGCTGGACTCTCCCGTGATGCTCGACGGTGACGTGACGCTCAGAGCAAGGCATTCGCAGGCGTTGGTCGACCTCGTGCGCGCGCTTGGAGTCGAGGTGAGCCATGGGTTCGGCGAAGAGGTGCTCCCGTACCTGGTGCGCGGCCCGCTCGCCCCTAGCGAACTTGCTCTAGATGTGTCCGACTCAAGCCAACCACTCTCCGCACTACTGCTCTCGATGCCTGCAATGGATGGCGCACTGGAGGTGAAACTGGGTGGTGAACCGGTCTCACGCAGGCACGCGCAACTCTCCTTCAATCTAGCAGCACAGTCGGGCTCCTCGAACACTCTGTCGTGGGAAAATGGTCTGCTGCTCGAACCTTGGAAGGTGGACTGCCCCGATGAGATATCCATCCCGGGGGACCGCAGTTTGGAGGCGTTCGCTAAACTCTACGCCGCTCTGCACTCTGTCGAACTGGAAGTGTCCAACAGGCCAGATGATGTCGATGCACTAGGAGCCGAGGTGCTCGATGATGACTCGCTCGACCTCAGAGACGCCAACGACCTGCTCCCTCCGCTAGCCGCCCTGCTCGCTCTTGGTGATGGTGGAACGATTACCGGTGCTGCCCATGCTCGACACAAGGAGTCGAACCGCATCGAGCGGACGGTCGAGTTGCTCGCCGCCTTCGGACTCGAAGCGAGTGCGACCGAGGATGGAGTCAAGGTTGGTGGCAACCAGTCACCTGAGGCTCCCAAAGAGATGGTCAGGACTCACGCCGACCACAGGTTGTGGATGACTGCCGCCTGCCTCTCCAGCAAGGTAGGTGGTGAACTCGATAACCCAGGAATGCACGCCGTGACAGATCCGGACTTCATGTCCAGAATCGCTTGACTGCTACGCTGCGCATCCCCTACCCTATGCTCAGGGGTTTCAGGTGGATGGGTGAAGTGTAACATCACCCTCGTCACTGAACGCAAGGATGTCCCTCATGCGCTTGCCGCTGATTTTCGACGCTGCCATCACTCCGGTGAACAGCGCCCCAAGGACCCCGTGCGCAGCTGTCGATTGCCCGCAGTG
>CAXEUS010000191.1:0-12561 GCA_963999385.1 uncultured Candidatus Poseidoniales archaeon
CGGTGCGAGCCAGTACGCCATCTCCAACGTCGATTTGTCAGGTAACTTTGCCATGACGCGCACTACACCTGAGTCGATGGATAACATCGACCTCGACGGATATCTGGAGTTCTCCGGAACTGCGGCTGCCGCCGATAAGGTGATGATCACCGATTTGACCGCTGACGGAATTTCAGTCGTCGGCTGCGGATGGAACGTGGATGCTCGCGACGTGACTCTGGGTGGCGGTTCTGCCGGCACCTGGGCGACCGCCTCGTGCACCTCGAACAGCGCTCGCAGCACTCTGGCCATCGTCGATGGAACCATGGCAGGGACTTCGAGCAACGGCAACATCGCCTACGCTCGTAACGGCGAGGTCACATTGGCCGGCGTCGACATCACGGGCAACACCGCATGGGGAGCGAACGTGGCAACCGCGAGCACCAACGGCGTGGTAAAGCTGATTGGTGTCACATGGCAAGGTGACGACTGTTCCGACTCAGGTGGTTGGACCGGTCAGTCCGAATGCTGGGTAGCAGTTCCCTCTTCGTCCGGTAAGATATACACGGGCGGGTTCGCGCAAGTGGCAGCATTCCGAGTGATTCAGGGTATTGCGACATTCGTGGCCCACCACGGTGTTACGACAACTGCGGTCACCACGTCTGGCTCATGTCCAGATCCGGAAACCGGCTCGAACCCTAGCCCATGCATCGTCACCGATGTCATGCAGGTGGGTACAGCCTTCACCGACAGCACCGGAAACGCCTCGGCCTGGTTGGCCAAGGACATGATCGAGAGGGTCAGCGGTTCACCATCAGTCACCGCGACTTACACTGACCACTCGATTTCCATATCCGGTGGCGCTGGCCAGTTCTCAGCGAATCCCGCAGACTACTGGTACAACAGCACCTGCACCAACGACCAAGATGGTGGCAGTGATTGCTCTCTGCCTCTGGATCTCGGCGATCAGCGCGCATTCAAGTTGGAGGCGTTCCCACAGGACTGGGGAGGCTCTGCAAAGGATTGCACATGGCTGAGGACGAACCAATCGACTCCGTCCGGAGACATCGTGATGATGCTACAAATCGTCACTCTGTCAACCACACTGGTTCTCGATGGATGCACTCTGGAGATGGACAGCACCAAGCTCTACTCCAACCATACAGCGGGGCAACAGCCGTGGATTATCATCAAGAACGGCGGTGCGCTGAAGTTCACCTCAACAATGGGTGAGCCCAGCTTCCTCCGTGGAACGAACGCCAACTACGGTGTTCTGATGGACATCCAGAGTGGTGGAACACTGTCCGTTGACGCTGGAGCGTCTGGAAGCGCTTTCCTGCGCGACGGTCACGTCACTACTCGAAGCGGCCAGTCAGGAGCGTGGCATGTCGGCAGCGGCGGAACGATGTCGCTGTCCAACGGCGCTTTGGTCTACGGCAGTTCGACCACATCTGCTTCTACGGCGACCATCTCGGTCAACGGAGGAACTCTGCTGGTGAACGATGCCAGCGTGTTCAACGTCGGGCAGACCGGTACAGGCATTCATCTGGAGAACACAGGAACCAGTTCTCTGGCGAACGTCAACGTTCGCGGTGCTGACACCGGTGTGTCCATCGTGGACGCAGCTCCGAGCATCGACGGCTTCACGCTAACAGACAACACTGTCGGATTCGAAATCAACGGTGGCATGACGCTGCCGACCGTCTTCCGCAGCACCCTGCTTTCAGGGGCTAGCCGCGGCTGGACGACCTACGAGATGGACATCAGCAACCTGGCCGCTCAGTACGACTACATCCAGTACGGATTCAACACCGTCTACAACGGTGGTAACGCCCACCCACTCTACAACTACGCGACCAGCCGCTACTACGGTGTCTACGACCGCATGCGCATCGAGATCGATGGGCAGAACAACACCAACGTGAACTACGGTCAGCCATCTTCGGGATTGGGCAGCATGCAACACTCGATTGCCAACGACCCCGGTGTCATCTACTCGGATGTCAACAACGGTGGTAACAGGCTGAACCCGGGCCACCACTCGCGCAACGACGGGCCTGCTCGCTACGACTGTGACCTTTACGGATACCAGTACAATCCGGGTGGTTCCTACCAGTACGGATACTACTACTACTTCACGCAGTACAGTGACTACACGCCGAACTCGAACACCTACTACGGTGCCAACTCCTATCCGAGAGAGATGGGCTTCACCTTGGACATCGTTGACGGACTCACGGGTTCACAGAACTACTACCCGTACAACTACTGGGGCTACTACTGGCACAGTTCCCAGTTCGCGACGCAGTTCGGAGGCGTCTTCGCGCCGCCTCAGGGCTTCACCGGATACAACGGCTACTACAACGTCTGCCTGAACTACGCTTACAGCGCTCAGACCCCGCCCCCGAACGGCTACAGAGTATCGTGGCCAATCGTCAATACCGGCGGGACCTCTGATGTGGCCGCTAGCGAGAATGTGGTGAACCCGACCTCGGTCAAGGCTTACATCGATATCGTGCACAACGGACATGACTACTTCCAGGACAAGTACGAGTTCGTGTTCCGTGGTGGAAACTCCCACGGTTCAGGAGCCGCCGACGACATCCTGAATGCGCGCTGGGGCCGAGAATTCGGCATGGCGTCCATCAGCAACGGTCAGATTGACGGTTCAACCACCGGCATCGAGATCAGCGGCAATTACGGAGCAGCGGATTTCTCCACTGTCTCCATCAACTCACCCGTCAACGAGGGAATACTCGTTAGCGGCAGTGCGTCCACGGACATGAGCGGCGTCACCGTCAACGACGGCAAGTACGGCCTGCGCATGACACGGTCTGCACTGGGAGGAATGTCCCTAACGTCCATGACTTTCGACGGCCAGACTGAGGACGGTCTGGTGCTCTCGAAGGACATGAGCCTCACATTCGGCGGCGCTATCTCGAACGCTGCGGGCAGCGGTGTCCGCGTGCTCTCGGGCAGCTCCGGCGCTTGGGAGTTCAGCAACCTGGCATTGACCGGCAACGACATCGGTATCGAAACGGACGGAACTGGTTCGATCATGTGCGCCGACTGCACATGGACCTCGAACACCGATGATGTGCTAATATCGGGGTCGTCAACGGTGACGGCCCTCGAGGGAACGGTCGACCTGAGTAAGGTCACGGTGACGGGCGGCGGCGAATTTGAGCGCGCGCGCAGGTTAACGCTTACTTTGACGGCCGATAGCAACGCTATCGCCGACACTCCGATCGTGATCCTCGACGCCAACAATCAGAAGTCCGATCAGGGTGTTACTGATTCCAGCGGCGAGTTGTCTACGACGTTCAACTCCGCCACAGTGGACAGCAACGGTATCACCACCGCCAATCTCAATGGATACAAGGCAGTGACGGCCGCCAAGGTGGCCTACAGCACGTCCAATACCGGAGTGGCTGACTTCCGCTGGGCTCGTCATGCCCTGAGTCTGAGCGATTCCTCGGGCAACCAGGAATCAGTGGCGCTGACCAACCGGTTCACGTATCGCATGTGCTACGGGTTCGCAGGCAGTTACAACCTGCTGGCCGCTTGCTCGACGAATCAGGCGAACGGTCACTGGACCAGGCCTAACGGCGCTGGTGGAACCATCGAGGAGTATGGATACTCCAACGCGATGTCCGGTGACCTGAGTGGCGAGTCGATTCTGATCGATGTGCCCTTCGCTTACCTCGGAGGAGACACGTCATTCAACAACTCGAATGTGTTCTACACCGGCAGCAGCACCAGCGGTTACGCCAACACGTACGTTGGCTACCCGAACGGTGGCGATCTCTACGTCGACAATGCTGACATCATAGCCGTCGGTAAGAAGGGAGGAACTGAAGCGTTCAATCTCGGCTACTACGGTGGTTACAACTATGGCCAGTTCTACGTCAACAACAGTAGACTGATCAACCTAGGTTCGATTGGCAGTGGTGCAAGCTTCTACATCGACGAACCAGTAATCAGAGTGACCAACAACACCATGGTTCACTACTGGGCGCAGGAGTTCCCTCCAGGTGTCTATCAGCAGCAGATATGTGTCTCCAGCGCTGGTAACTCCATGGGCACTGACGGCATCTCGAACTACCTTGTCGACAACAACGACATGTATGGATGCACGGTCGCAGCAATGGTCTACTCCAACACTTATGCTTGGAGCCCCTCCTACAGCGGGAACGGCACGGACAGCGCTCGTTGGACGAACAACAACATCCACGACAGCACCTACCTCGCCTTCTGGATGTATCTCAACGCCTACTGTGGCGACCATCTGATTGCGGACAACGTCATCACTGGAAGCCTGACTCTGCAATACGGTGCCTACACACAGGACCAGACCTGCGACAGCTTGGACATCATCGACAATTCATTCGGTGGTAACCTGCTCGATCCGATCTACCTGCGCGGCCAAGGTGCCGGTGTAGGGACCGAGTACCACATCGATGGTAACGACATCTACGGCAACGGCGATGCGTCGCACGCGGGTATCTACCTGCGTAACGGCTGGGGAAGTGTCTCAGACAACAACCTGTACGACGCCGACGGCGGCATCAACGTCTACGGCGTCCTGTCTGGGCGAGACATCGAGCTCAACGGTAACACGATTACATCCACAGGCGGACGAATCAACCCGGTCGCACTCGGCATCGTGCTCGAGAATTGCGGTCTACGTACCATTAACATGGACGGCAACGATGTGACAACGACCGCCAACGCGCTCGTGTCCGAGGGATGCAACGTCAACGACGTTGGCAGCACCTTCACCGCCACCGGCGGTGCGGCTGCAGGCGTATCCACTGTAGACATCATGGCCAGTTACTTCACACCGCAGAACATTGCCATCAGCACTGGCGATTCGATTCGATGGCGTGCGATTCAGTACTACGGCGGATCACCATACATCCACACCACCACGAGCGATGTGGGTTCGACTGAGCAGTGGGACAGCGGCCAGATGAATCTGGGCAGCACCTTCGTGCACACCTTCAACACGGCTGGCACCTACAACTACCACTGCTCGTCTCACGCCTTCATGACAGGCAGTGTGACAGTGACCAACTCTACTGGTGGCTCCACCAACCTGCGCACGACCGGCATAACAGCGCTGGACGGCAACGAGAAGTTCTCTTTCAACGGGACAGCAATCGGTGGATTCTCCAACGGCATATCCATGGATGGCGGATACCTGACACTGAAGGGCAACGCGATCATCAACGCTGACTACGTCGGCGTCGATGCGAGCAACGTCCACGTCACTGTCGACGGCGCTTCCATCAACACGGACGATGCATACGGTGTCTCGATGAGCGCTCTGAGCTCATCCACTCGCCACACGCTGGACATCACTGACATGAGCACTTCAGGTCGTTACGGCATGGTGACCACTGGTCACGGAGACTGGCGCTGGAATGGTGGTACGAGCAGTTCCGACACGACGGTGAAGACCGTCTACGGAGCGGCTGGTTCAATCGAGAACATGAGCTGGGCCGACACCAACACCCAGATTGACGCGGGCGCGTACAGCGTCGTCACCAGCGTGGGCAACACGCTAACGTCGTCGAAGCTGGCGATGACCACCACGTCGCTGATTCATGAGGGCAACCTGCTCGACCTGACAGTGACGCACATGGGTTCTCCAGCCTCCAACGTCGGTGTGATGATCAAGTCTCAGATGCAGGGTCAGTGGGTTGACTTCTCGCGAGCTGAATACACCAGCCCGTCGATGCGTGGCAATGTGATCACCGTCGATGGATCGATGGGAGACTGGGATGGCGCATACGCCGAGAACACAGCAGACGATGCTATGCCCGGCACGATGGCGTTCACTCAGACGGCCGGGATGAAGATTACCTGGGACCAGAGCAACCTGTACATCGGTCTTCAGGGTGCTACATTCACCCTGCTCGACGGTATGATCTACCTCGACACACGACCTGGTGGAAGCACTACGGCGGACAACTGGACTGTGACGCACACCCTGCCGTTCCTAGCGGACTACATGCTGTTCGCTGAGGACACTGGTGACTGGGGCGTGAAGCAACTGACGACCGGCAACGCATGGACTGACATCACTTCGTCCAGCGTCTGCTCCGGTATCCGGTTCTACGTGGGCTGGGGAATCCCCGGCCTGACGGCGTTCAACGCGAACAGCGAGTTCGCAATCCCATGGACCTGCCTCGGCAGCCCACAGGGAATGATTCGCTGGCTCGCTCTGCTACACGCGGACCCGATCTTCACGACCGCACCCGGACTGGTGGTTGGAATCTTCCCACTACAGCAGGTCAACCTGACCTGCTTCTGTGCGCAGAGCTTCTTCGACTACGGCACACTGAACGTTGATGCCAACAACGGTGACCTGGCAGACGGCCAGCTTGATGACTATCTGCTGATTCGTCGCACATGGTTCAACCTCGCTGGCAACATCTTGTCCACACCGGACCGTTCCTACCAAGTAATGGCGAAGGTGAAGGATGCAGACCGCATATACTGGGATTGGGGAACATACCAAGGCCTCTCGATGACTGAGAATCGTGCAATCACGATAGACATCCTGCGCGCCAAGCCAATCATCCAGAGCCTCGACGATGTCGAATACGATGAGGACACTGGAGTGCACACGATATCTCTGACCGACAAGGCACAAGACTACCAGGAAGCCTCGTCCGCACTGACGTGGACCGTGCAGAACGATCCGAGCACTCCGAGCAACTCGTCCGCAGCATTCGACTACGAGTTGAACGGACAGGATCTGACCATCACGACCAACACGGATCTGTTCGGCAACCTGCGTCTACTGCTGACTGTCGAGGACGGCCACGGTCTATCTCGGCAGAAGTCGATTCTGGTGAGCATCCAGAACGTCAACGACAAGCCAATCATCTGGAACCACGCTCGTCCGAGCGACGGCGTCCCGGTCTTCTTTGAGGACACGGTGAATGGCGTCATCAACGTCTACGACGAGCCTCAGCGCCGTGACCCAACTACGGGTGACGAGCTCGATTGGGACATAATTCGCAAGAACCTCGGTAACTCGAATGGCGACCAGTTCGTGAAGGACGACGCCCTCGAGCAGGACGCCAGTGCTCAGAACAACAGTGAGCAGTCCCCGCAGAGGTACACCTGGACGGCAGTAACCGACCCAGTCGATTGCACACCGTTCTCGGTGAGTGTTCTATCGAACACCTTGGAGATTGACCTGAACGAGGACAATGAGGCTGGTGGCACGTGCGATATCGTGCTCGACCTGTCTGACGGTGCCAGCTTCGACGATGCCGCGGACACGTTCAACGTGCCGTTCACCGTCAACCCTGTGAACGATGCACCGGTCATCCTTGACTGGAACGCTACGAAGGGCAACACGGTTACTGTGGCCAACGGCAGCAGCATGACTGACACCACACCCACGGCTAACGCGTGGTACTGGATGGTCATGGAGGACGACGAGAATCGCGACAACCTGACGATTGACCTCGCTGCAATGATGTCTGACAACGATCACACCATCGAGCAGTTGACCTGGGAGGCAGAGAAGGCGACAACGTGCAACTACGAGCACTACTTCAGCCTGAGCATCGACAACAGCGCAGACACGCTGACAATCGATCTCATCGACGATGCTACGACCGACGCTGACAGCAGCCAGTGGGACATGCTACAGGACGCAGACGGCGACGGCACCCCGGACAACGGTATCCATCAGAAGATGCCAACGAGCGGTGTTTACTGTATCATCAAGCTGTGGCTGCACGACACGACCAGTGCACCACCGCAGTATGACTACAGTCAGTCGAGCACCGGAGTCTACCAGACGAAGAGCGACTTTGAGTACCTCTACGTGCGTGTGCACAACGTTGACGAGACCCGACCGGACTACAGCTTCGACACAGAGCGCTGGAACCCGTTCGACTTCCACAACGTCTACGGTGTTCTCTCGGGAACCACATTGCCGGTGACGGTTGGACTGGAGTATGATGGTGATCAACCACCGTACAACTACGAGCACGACGTCCGTGTCTGGTACTCGGTTGACAACATCCGTCAGAGCAGCGTGCGCCTGGGCGACAACGGCCCGGGTAGCGGCGATCAGGCACTACCCGCGCACGGCGGCTCGACCGACGTGCAGGGATGGGTGACGCTGAACCGTACCTCGCAAGAGGTCAAGGTGTTCGCCGAGATTCTAACTGTGAACCCGTACTCGAATCAGTACGTGACATCGAACATCCGCCGACCAGCACTTGAGGAGATGAACTGGGAGAACAACAACCTGACCACTACCGATGTCTCCGGTTCGATGCCCTTCATCGTGGAGGTGCGGGCAGCTGCTAGCGTGACTTCGTTCGCACCGACGCTGATGACCATCAGCCTTGTCGGTGCCTTCGTCGGCATGCTGCTGCTCAACAGCCGCCGCCGCGAGGATGAGGATGAGTTCGAAGAGGAGAACCTGTTCGATGACGAAGAGGCAGTCAGCCCAGTCATCGCGACGATTCTGCTCGTGGCAATCACCGTCGTGCTGGCAGGTGTGATCTACGTCTGGGCCGGCTCGCTGGCGGACACCAACGTCAAGGGTGTTCCCCGGCTGACCTTCCAGGCTGAGGCGAACACCGCCGATGCAGACCAGGCAAACTGGTACTGGATGATCAAGACGACCTACGCCGCCACGCCGCTCGCCACACAGGCGATCACGGTATCGGCGCAGTGGACCAACACGACCGGTCAGCAGTTCTACAAGACTCAGATGGCACCCTACCCTGGTGGGGACAGCGATATGGTTTACGGACGCGTTCCGTCGAACAGCCCGAACATGGTTACGTTCTACGATGACCTTGACTGCGACACCGGGCCATGTGTAACCACATACAACGAAGGTGACAGGATCTACGTCCGCATGAACGACAACGACGGACTGATTCAGAACATGGAAATCCACATCCAGTACGAGGTTCCGGGAGGAGCAGCGTACGTTCTGAAGCAGTACACAGCAAGCCCGAACAGCATCCGCTGAAACGGCTAGGTCTGAATTGAAGGCCGCCCTTCGGGGCGTGCTGGAATGCAGGGCCACCCTGGGGCGTTGCCCCGGGGTGGTCCGACACACTCCCACCCCTGCGCCAGCGTTCCGCTGATGCAGGGTCCTCCTGCGTCTGTTAGAACGGGCGATTCGGATATGAACAGGAACAGGCTCGCATCATATCGGTGGTCAAGTGACGCTCAAGGCTGTCTGTTTCGATTGTGATGGCGTTCTCGCTGACACCATCTCTTCGTGGGTGCTAATCCACGAGCACTTCGGCACCGGTGACACCGACATGCTCTCCCGTTTCATCGCTGGTGAACTCAGCGATGCCGAGTTCATGGCCGACGATATCAGGCAGTGGAAAACGGTCCAGCCGCAGATCCATCGAGATGACCTGCTCCGCTGCTACTCAGGCGTGAAATTGATGTCCGGAGCACGGCAGGTTGTGGAGGCATTGCGCGAACGAGGTGTGGCGTCGGTGATAGTTTCAGCTGGAGTCGACCTGATGATCGGCTCCATCGCGAAGTTGCTCCAGGTTGATGATTGGGCATCCAACGGTTTCCAGTACGACGACGATGGATACCTGCTTGACGAGGGAGTGGTGTCGGTGCCCGCCCACGATAAGGGTACGTTGATTCACAAACTGGCCCGCATACGACAACTGGAGCCGAGTGAACTGGCTTCTGTCGGTGACAGCAGCATGGACCTCTCGATGCATATCTCCGGCTCCCAGTTCATCGGTTTCAACCCGACACGCCCGGATGCAAAGAAGGCGTTCATCGACGCAGGGGTTCCAGTAGTCGATTCGGACGACCTGCGTGACATCTGGCCTCACCTGTTTCCTGGAGAATCATTCATCGCCGTAGGCGATGAATGAGGAATCCCAATAACCCCGTAAGACAGCGCCATTTTGTGAAGTCGAGGGCGTCACTGACGATTCTGTTGATTCTGACACTACTGTCAGCAGGATGCATAGGTGAAGATTCCGCTATCCCTGAATCTGCCATCACCGATGGCGGTGACGGACTGAAGACGCTCGAGGTGTGGTACACATTCAATGCTGACAGCAAGGAGGAGGTGGCCTTCCTAGCAGCAGTTGCAGATTTCGAAGCATCCAACCCGTTAATCACAATCGAAGCGACTTGGGTGCCATTTGAGAACGCCGATCAGGTGTTCATGATTGCGGCACAAGGTGGGGAGGCTCCGGATCTGGTGCGCCTCTCCAACGACCAACTCGGAAAAATCGGAGAGGTACGCGTCGATGGCTATCCGTTGCTGGAGAACCTGCGCCCCCACCTTACTCCTCTGGAAAGAGACCAATTCGACCCTCGAGCGGTCTCAGCGATGCACTATGGGGATACTCTGCTGGGTGTTCCAGCGAGCCAGGATTGTCTCTCTCTCATCTACAACAAGGCGTTGTTCGATGAGCAGGGAATTGATTATCCTGATGAGAACTGGACCAGTGCTGACCTTCTATCAGCGGCGCAGAACCTAACCTATGGTGACGTCCAAGGACTCGCCCTACCGGTCAAAGAGACATACTGGTGGTTCCCGTTCCAAGAGGGATTCGGAGGTCATCTGTTCGACGAGCAGGGGAATCCAACCCTCGATTCAAACGGTTCGGCAGAAGCGATGGACTGGATGATATCCTTGGAGAAGGAGCATGGAGTGGTGGACGTTGGAACTGGAATCGAGTCGATGAAGACGCAGTTCATCTCGTCGAAGGCGGCGATGGTGGTCGATGGTCCGTGGAACTGGGCGATGTACGAGGCGAGCAGAATCGATGTCGGCCAAGCTCTCTTGCCGGTGATGAGCGAGACTGGACTGCGAGCCTCACCCCTGGTCACTTTCAAGGGATGGTCCGTGACCAAGCAGAGCGGCGAGAAGGTCGCTGCAGTCGACCTCGCCCTGTGGCTCTCTTCCGCTGAAGTTCAGCGCGACTTCGCGCTCGACACCTATACGATGCCAACCGCACTCGAACTCTACGATGATGAAGAAATCACGACCGACCCCGTGATATCGGGATTTCTTGCACAAACACAGCAGGGCACTCCCGCACCTTCGACTCAAGGGATGTCCTTCGTCTACGACCCCATGGGAACAGCATTCAATCAGGTCTACACCGAGGTTGCCACCGCCGAAGATGCGCTGGCTGCTGCGAACATCGAACTCATCTCGATGCTGGATGGAACTGAGGTTGCCGAACCATTCCCTCTTGTTCCGGGATATCGGAGCATCACGATTACGGTTGATTCGGACCCGTTGGTCAATTCCTACCTGCTCGTTGTGGATGATGAGAACCACTCGTTCCATCCAGAAACCGCTGATTGCTGGGATGACAACACCTCGTTGACCTGCAATCTCACCGGTATGGTGCCTGGAATGATGCATCAGATCGATGTATATGGGTCGTCAGGGGGGGGTGATTGGAGCCTATTGCATGAATTATTGGCCTCCACGGAGGTAGAGGACGTCATTCCACCGCCAGCGGACACTTCTCCCATCCTGTTCGCCGTGGGAGCAATCGCACTCTCTCTGGTGGCGCTGCTGTCTTTCCTGCGTTGGCAGGACGCACTCTCTGGCAGGACCAACTCCCGCCTGGCACACCTCTACGTCGCTCCCGCACTGCTCGCCTTGGCGATTCTGACCTTCTATCCCGTGTTCTACGGCATCTGGCTCTCGTTCACTGACGCTGACCAGACGCATCTGGGTGAGCAGGCGTGGGTAGGGTTGGCTAATTTCGTCCAAGTATTCACTGCGTCAGGATTCCTAAGAGTGACTCTCTTCACGCTGGTATGGACGGTCATCAACGTCGCTGCGCATATCGGATTCGGTCTACTGCTTGCCATCCTGTTGAACAGCAAGCACATCCGTGGCCGCACGGCATACCGAACAGTGCTGCTGCTTCCGTGGGCCATTCCATCCTACATATCCGTGCTAGTCTGGCGGGGGATGCTGGAACCGGCTGGGCTGGTGAATGACCTACTTGGTACCGACCTGAACCTGCTCAATGACCCGACCGGCGCCAAGGCGATGGTCATCATGGTCAACATCTGGCTCGGAATACCGTTCATGATGATGTCACTCTCAGGTGCGTTGCAGGCCTTGCCGCGTGACATGTACGAGGCGGCGGAAGTGGATGGTGTGGGGGCGTGGGATTGCTTCAGGCACCTGACCCTACCCAATCTCAAGTCGGCGTTAGTTCCGCTGTCGCTGCTCGGATTCATCTGGACATTCAACATGTTCAACGTGATCTATCTGATGACCGACGGTGGTCCTG
Source organism: uncultured Candidatus Poseidoniales archaeon (assembly GCA_963999385.1). Lineage (GTDB taxonomy): Archaea > Thermoplasmatota > Poseidoniia > Poseidoniales > Thalassarchaeaceae > JAKUTA01. The sequence continues at coordinate 12,285 of CAXEUS010000191.1, forward strand.
ACTTGTGGTTCGGTGAACCTGGGTCCACTGACATCCTCATCACTTACGTCTACGATGTGGCGTTCCGGGATGGCGCCTACGGAGTTGCCGCAGCGTGGTCGGTGGTCATCTTCGCCATGCTGGTAGGCTTCTCCTGGGTCTACATGAAGCGAACCAATGCAACGGAGGCGGTCGTATGAGTTCGGACCTGGCCAAGAGGCATTACCGCCCAGTCGAGCTCTCGACGCTGCGCGTGTGGCTCATCTCCGCCATCTGCGTCAATCTGGCGATTATCCCA
>CAXEUS010000192.1:0-1849 GCA_963999385.1 uncultured Candidatus Poseidoniales archaeon
AGATTGTTCTCACCAATTGGATATGCATTTTTCGAATGACCAAAACGTCAGTTGGTCGTTTGTTTACAGCATCGTCCCTGTAACTGTTGGTTGATGCCCGATAATCCGCAGGACTCAGGTTCAAACCCTGCACACGGCGCTTCAATTTCGAAGGGAGGAATTGTTGTCAATCACGCATGAACCGCCCTTTAGGGCGTTTCATGTCGATGAAGAGTTTGAAGTGCTATAGGGGCGTCCCAGAGCCATGGCGAGCGCTGGCTCTGAATTGCAACTCAAGCGTAGCAATTCGATTTTCATGGTGACGATCATGATTCTCTCAACCCTGGTTGCCGGCATCCCGAATGCGGCTGCGGCGACTGGAAATGAGACTGTTTCACTCTCAAGTGTCACCAGCACTTCAGCCAGTGTGGATGTTGCATATCTGGATGGGAACGATTCATATTATTGGTGGGCGTTCATTTACTACCCCTCTGGACTGTTGTATGGGTTTGACTACGGGTCCATCAGCGGTGTTTCTGGAAACGCGAGTTACAATGCCACTTGGACGGCCCCTACGACGAATGGAACCTACACCATAAACTGCGAATTGACCGATTTCATTGGACTTTCTTTGGGCAATACCTCATCTCAATTTGTCATTGGAAGTGGAGGGGGAACCGTGCTGACACCAACGGCTGCCCTTTCCAACTTGAACAATACCTCTGTAACATTAGACATCACAAACCTAGACTCAAACAATTCTTACTACTGGTGGGCATGGGTGTTCAACCCATCAGGCACGACTTGGTACTCTAGTGGTTACAGGCCCATCTCTAGTATCACCAGCGGAACCTACTATCCGACTTGGACCGATCCAAACACAAACATGGGAGCCAGTGGGACCTACACGGTTGTCGGTGAGATTCGAGCATCCAATCAAACAATATTGCACAGTGACACAATGTATCTCACGATTGGAACAGGACTGACTGGTAATGAGACGGTTACGGCATCCAGCATCACACATGTAGGCGCCACCGTTACAGGAGGGAATCTCAGCAGCTCAGAGGTCTACCAGTGGTCTGTGTTCACCTATTTCCCCAGCGGCTCTCTCCACAATTCAGACAGCGGCATCTGGAACAGTCCAAGCAGCAGCACGATGACCGCATCCGCTGCGTGGTCTCCGGGCAACTTCCAAGGGAACTACTTGGTCTCCTTCCGTCTCTACGAGTACTGGAACCAGACGCTGCTGGATACCTGGAACTCATCATTCTACCATGTTGGCACGACCAATCTGACGCCCGATCAGTATGAGCCAGACGACTCAGCCTCCGCCGCGTCATCCATTCAGGTGAACAGCACCACAGCCGCGAACATCCACAACGCTGGCCAAGACGACTACTTTACCCTCAATCTAACCTCTGGCTCGATGAATTTCGTGAATCTGTCCTTCCTTCACAGCACGGCGGATTTACAGTTGAATGTGTATTACACCAATAGCATCGGCAACAACATCCTGATTGACTATAGTCACAGCGCGACCCACAACGAGCAGGTTGTGTTCAATCTCACCACGAATAACACAATCGTCATCTGGGTGTTCTCTTCGGGGGGCACATCGTGGTACAATCTGAGTGTGCACTCGACAGGGACGCCGCCACCGCCCACCAGCACCGGTGATGTGAACGAGCCAAACGATTCCTTCGCAACGGCCACACCAATTTCTTCACCATCAAGCCAGAGCAGCCTGACGATTCACAATTCTTCAGATGACGACTTCTTTTCCATCAATGCAACCGCTGGCACGACCTATTGGGTGAATATCTCATTCACGCATTCACAAGGCGACTTGGACATGGATCTCTACGAT
>CAXEUS010000193.1:0-2028 GCA_963999385.1 uncultured Candidatus Poseidoniales archaeon
GGAGGCCGGCTCGACCAAGGTATCTGCGCGTATCGAGGGCGAGGAAGAGACGGTTCGCATCGAAGAGGACGTGAAGGAGGCTGAGGAGAAGCGCAAGGACCTGCTCATTCGGCGTGCATCATGGTTCCCGATAGCGCTGGCCGCCTCGGCGTTGCTTGCCCTGCTACCGCTGTTCCTGTTCACATACCCTAACGGAGTAGATTGGATCGGATTCTCCACTCTGTCTCACAGATTGGCGACCACCGGTGATTTGACTCTGCCAGCCGCATCTGTAGGCTCCTGGACCTATCCTCCAGCGTTTCCGGCGATGTGCGCTCTACTCGAGTCTGTTCTGAGACTGTCCCCGGCGAGCGCCGTGCATCTGGTAGGACAACTGTCTCTACTGGCACTGCTGTGGGGGCTGGCGGGAGCAGCGGACAAGTGGGGTGCAGGGGCGCCTACGCTACTGTGCATGGGGCTCGCTCCGGCACTGTTTGCCAAGGCGCACGATTCGGGATACCCAACCGTCGCCAGCCAGATTGGAATCGTGCTCGGACTGCTTGTGCTGCTGCGTCCGGTTGGAGAGCGGAGTCGCAGTCATGACCTGCTGTTCGCAGTGTGCGTGATTGCCGTCGGCGCCATACACCCGACTGGTAGCCTCTATCTCGGAACTCTGCTGCTCGCCAACCTGTTGTTGACCAGATACGAGGCACAGAACAATGCTGAAGTGGGCCGGCTGGCACTAACCTCGGTCATCCTGCTCGTTCTGGCTTCGGCCATCGTGCTGCTCGGATATGCTCCTCGACTTCTGGCAGAGCCGGTGTTCTCTGAATATGGCTGGCAGGGCGGGCTGCGGCTACTAATCTACAACAGCCCGATACTGATTGCTCTCGCGCTGGTCTCCTTCTGGCGCGGGAAACGGTCGACCGAGGTTCTGGTACTCAGCGCATGGTTGGGATTGCAATGGCTGCTGACTCTGGTCCATCTGCTCAGTGGAGTCATATTCTTCCCGATATTCACTCTGCTCTCCTACGTTCTCTACAGCATGGCTCTGCACGCATTCCACATCCCACTTGCCGTACTCGCCGGAATATTGCTGGCCGAAGGGGCGAAGTTGACACCCCGATTGAAGCGTATCTCAATCGATGAGCATGGCGAGGCGGTAGTCGCCGAACTGCTCGAAGCGAGCAGGCGATTAGGGGCGGAAGCGGTGGTCGAATCGGCTCCGAGCGGGGTTGATGATGCGGAGGTGGAGAAGGGCCTGTGGATTCCGATGGAACTCCCTGGCCCCACTTCCACAGCACTGTCATTTGGCGTGCTGGCACTGGTGCTGCTACAGGTGTTCGGCGCCAACGTGGTGCTGTTCGAACTGTCAGAGCATCCCGAACTGCGGCCGCAGACCGACGGAGATCGGGCACTGATGTCCTCTCTCGACCTCCCTCCGGGTTCACTCATCTTCACCGAGGACGCCCATTGGGGGGACATCTACGACCTGCCTGCAGATGTGGCGGTGACCTCGTTCCCGAGTTTGGGGTTGGTCGAGGTGCAGTCCTCGATTCAAGGAAAAACGAAACAGGCCATCCTGTCTGATGACCATGAGCGCATCCAATCACTAGGAATCACTCACGCGCTGACGAGTCCGCTAGGAACGTTCGGCGCAGTACTGGCCGCCTCGGACCACTGGACTATCGAGCGGGATGTGGAGGGTAGCCGTCTGTGGACATTCGAACAGATGCCGACGACCCGTTCGGCTCTGCGCAGTTCATTCACCTATCCTGTTGAAGAGGCGTGCGTGGGGAACTGCGACTGGCGACCAGACCCGTGGTGGATGATCGACATGGACCAGTTCGTGAATCGCCCGGACCATCAGCCGGTGCTGACCGAAGGTGAACTGTCGCTGGCAGCCCCGCTCGCCCGCGACGCACGCGACAGGGCGGTGATACTGCACCTGATGGTAGACGCCCCTGCTGGCCTATCTGTGGAGATTCACGTAGTCGATTCCGGTGAGCATGAATCGCTGAGCTACACAACGGCCGGAGGCTGGGAGCA
>CAXEUS010000194.1:0-3068 GCA_963999385.1 uncultured Candidatus Poseidoniales archaeon
CGTGATATCCACGAAGGAGACACCCTGTTGGAGATTGAAGCTGACCGTACCCAACTGCTCTCTGCTGAACGCATCCTGCTCAACATCATCGGTCGACTCTCAGGAATCACCACCAACACGAGGAAATGGGCCAGTCGCGCACATCCGATGCGACTAGCAGCAACGAGGAAAGTACACTGGGGACTGCTCGACAAGTGGGCGGTTCACCTAGGAGATGGGATGACTCATCGACTGACCCGGGGGGACGCTCGAATGCTCAAGGAAAATGACCTCGCCGGTATTTCACTACCAGATGAACGACTTCCACATACCATTGCGAGAGTCCTGAAAGAAATTGACTTGGAAGATAGTGGTGCGTTCGTAGAGATTGAGGTACGCACCATCGACGGAGCGATTGCGGCGGCAGAGGCGTGGGTTGACAGGATGCAGGGTAACGAGAACGCACCGCGATTGACGCTGATGCTGGACAACATGGATGAGAACAAGGCGCGTGAGGTGATGCTCGATCTTGAGACCCGCCAATTCCGTGACCTGATGGTGGTGGAGGCGAGCGGTAGCATCGGATTCGATGACCTGCAGACCTGGAAAGAGGTGGGCGTTGATGTCGTCTCAACCAGCGGACTGCATCGTGGGTCGAAGCCGCTCGATCTGTCGATGTTGTTTGAAGGAAGTTGAGTATGGTGGGTGGCTTGCATGGCCGATGACATCCCTCAGAGCCATCCTAGGTATCGCTCCCTGCTTGCGCGCAGACTCTTGACCGAGGCTGCCGCGGACGGTCTGCTCGCTGAATCAGCGCTTATCGCACATGGACGAGGAGAGGCGTTCGACTACCTGCTTGGCGAGCGTACCATTGCCTCAGCGCGTCAAGCAATCAACGAATCAGCGGCACGGCTGCTCACTGCTGAATCCCCAGTGCTGTCAGTCAATGGGAACACGGTCGCTCTGGCTGCAGATCAGATGCTCTCCTGTGCCGCAGTACTCGATTGCCCTATCGAGGTGAACATCTACTATCGCACCCCTGAGAGGATGATTGCACTGCTCAAGAGGTTGGGAGAGCGCAGGCAGGCTGTGACGCAATCTAGACCTCCTGATGGTTGGTCAGAAGGCGATGACGCCTGGAAAGCGGCGGTGAATGCTGTCCCTATTCTCGGTGATAATGCTGATGGGCGCATCCCTGGACTCGAGGGGCCACGGGCAGCATGCAGCAGTGACGGCATCATACAGGCGGATGTTGTATTCGTACCGTTGGAAGACGGTGACCGCTGCGAAGCGTTGATTGCGGCAGGCAAGCAAGTGATTGTGGTAGACCTGAATCCTCTGTCACGCACTGCTCACACTGCGACGGTGACTATCGTCGACGAATTGACGCGCGTACTCGAAGAATTGCTTCCGCTGCTGTTAGCAGGTGGCAACTCTCCTGACAAGGATTGGAATAATGATGCGATTCTTCAGGATGCAGTGGACGAAATTCGCTCGGGGACAGCATAATTGCTGGGTAACGTGAGTGTTCGGGCGAACCTTTTTCATCGTTCCACTTAGAGAAATTCATGAAGGCTGATGGCTGAGAAGCGAAAGGATACGCGAGAGGGCGGCGGTTTCTTCGGTGGATCGCAAGGGTCGTTCAATCTTGAAGAATCAACTCAACCAGTGAGGCGGCGCAAGCGTGGAGGACGCTCGAGACCTGCACCGGTACAACAACAATCTTCGGAAAATACACCGACAATAGAACGCCGAACCGTACTCGACCATGACGCTATTCCGGTGCAGGATTCGATTACCAATTGTCCCGGTTGTGGCAACAATATTCCAGAGGGTGACTTTGTCGAGGCTATCGTCTCGTTCGTCACCGGAGCGGCAGACTATCTCGCGGGTGACCCGATTCGCTCGCAGGCAGTGCAGGCACTCAGGCAGCAAGCCAAGCGAATGGATCTGCCCGAGCCATACGATGACTGGCTGATTGAGGTGTGTGTTCGTCTTGAGGCGCAGGTGATGCGTTACCTTGAGGCGCAACAGAGTATGCTCGCAGCTGACATTGAGGAGCGGATGAGAACCGAGTTGATGGGTGAATTCTACAATCAGGTTCGCGCAGAGATTGAGACGCACGTCCGCAGTGAGGTGGAAGCCGAACTGTGGGAGGAATTCCAACGCACCTATCAGGAGCAGAATCAGGCCGATTCTGAACCCGATCAGGAATAGTGCTCGGCGAGCAATGTCCTCACTCGTGTAACGATGCTGTCGCCAACCTGAGAGGTCGACGCTGTTCCACCCAGGTCGTAGGTGAGCTCGTCTCCCGACAGAAGTTGGTCTGTGATGGCTCGCTCGATGATGACAGAAGCCGCAAGTGCATCGTCATCGTCACGCTTCATTCCGAGCCATTCAAGCATGAGTTGTACCGAGTTGAGTGTCGCTATCGGATTCACTATCCCCTTGCCAGCGTGCTTAGGAGACGAGCCGTGAACCGGCTCGAACAATCCATGTTCGTCTCCGATGTTTCCGCTGGCAGCCATCCCCATGCCACCCTGGAGAACGCTACCGAGATCAGTGGCTATGTCGCCGAACATGTTGGTGGTGACGATAACGTCGAACCACTCCGGGTTTCGAATCATCCACATCGTGAATGCATCGATGAACGCTGCCTCGTTAGCAATGTCAGGAAACTCTTCAGATATCTCGTTGAACACCTTTCGGAACAACTGGCAGCCGCGTGTGACGTTGCTCTTGTCGACGCAGGTGACGCGTGAAATACCGTCCTTAGGAGCACCGTTGCGCCGTTGCGCGTAATCGAATCCAAGGCGAACAAGCCGCTCGGACCCCGCCCTAGAAATCGGACGAGGGTCCCAAGCGACCTCACCAGAGATGCCGTCGAAATCCATCTCTGGATCCTCGGACACACGACCGTTCATCAAACGGTTGGCCGACCTTCGCAGAAGGCTGTGATAGAGTCCCTCGGTGTTCTCCCTGAGCACGACCATGTCGACTTTGTCGGGTGACCACACCTGGGTGAATTCGTCGTGAATCTTGTGCCGCACTCCGCCATAGAGTTTGATTGGGCGAACATTGGCATAGAG
>CAXEUS010000195.1:0-2034 GCA_963999385.1 uncultured Candidatus Poseidoniales archaeon
CGGCGTCTATCAGTCCGAGTGCGTCCATCAGCCCGTCGAGTTCTGCATCGGCGTCTATCAGTCCGTCAGCCTCGATTAGTCCGTCGGCATCTATCAGTCCAAGTGCATCCGTATCACCATCCATTAGCCCGTCAGCATCACTCAGTCCGTCAAGTTCTGCATCGGCGTCTATTAGCCCGAGTGCCTCGATCAGCCCGTCAAGTTCTGCATCGTTGTCACTTAGCCCGTCGGCGTCGATCAGCCCAAGTGCATCCGTATCACCGTCAATTAGTCCGTCGGCATCACGAAGCCCGTCAGCATCTATCTCTGCATCCATCAGCCCGTCAGCGTCTATTAGTCCGTCGAGTTCCGCGTCGTTATCACGAAGTCCATCAAGTTCTAGTTCACTTAGTGCGTCGGCATCTATCTCTGCATCCGTTAGCCCGAGTGCATCAATTAGTCCATCGAGTTCCGCATCGTTATCACGAAGCCCGTCGAGTTCTAGTTCAGTTAGTGCGTCGGCATCTATCTCTGCATCCGTTAGCCCGTCGGCCTCTATCAGCCCGTCGAGTTCCGTGTCTTCGTCGATCAGCCCATCGAGTTCTAGTTCACTTAGTGCGTCGGCATCTGTATCACCATCCATCAGCCCAAGCGCATCCATCAGCCCGTCGAGTTCCGCATCGTTATCGCGAAGCCCATCAAGTTCTAGTTCAGTTAGTGTGTCGGCATCTATCTCTGCATCGATCAGTCCGAGCGCATCACTCAGTCCATCAAGTTCCGCGTCGGCGTCTATTAGTCCATCAAGTTCTGATTCATCTTCGGCTAGTCCGTCACTCAGCCCATCAAGTTCAGCATCGGCATCCATCAGTCCATCGGCCTCTATTAGTCCGTCAAGTTCTGCGTCATTGTCACAAAGCCCGTCAGCGTCGATCAGCCCGTCGGCATCGATTAGTCCAAGTGCATCCGTATCGTTGTCAATTAGCCCGTCAGCCTCTATTAGCCCGTCAGCATCGATCAGTCCGTCAAGTTCTGCATCGGTATCGATCAGCCCGTCGGCCTCTGTGTCGCCATCGATTAGTCCGAGTGCGTCAATTAGTCCATCAGCGTCAATTAGCCCATCAAGTTCAGCATCAGCGTCCATTAGCCCGTCGGCATCGATCAGTCCGAGTGCGTCAATTAGTCCATCAGCTTCCGGGTCATCATCTATTAGTCCGTCAGCGTCACTCAGCCCGTCGGCATCGATATCTGTCTCCGCGTCGATCAGCCCGTCAGCGTCGATTAGTCCGTCAGCCTCTATCAGCCCGTCGGCATCGGCGTCGAGTTCTAGTTCGTCTAGTGCGTCGCCATCTATCTCCGCATCCATCAGCCCGTCGGCCTCAATCAGCCCGTCAAGTTCCGCGTCGTTGTCGCGGAGCCCGTCGAGTTCTAGTTCGGCCAGTGTATCAACATCTATCTCTGCATCCATCAGCCCGTCGGCCTCAATCAGCCCATCGGCGTCTGCGTCGCTATCTCGGAGCCCGTCGAGTTCTAGTTCGACCAGTGTATCAGCATCTATCTCTGCATCCATCAGCCCGAGTGCGTCAATCAGTCCGTCGAGTTCCGCATCGTTGTCGCTAAGCCCGTCGAGTTCTGATTCGTCCTCGATTAGCCCGTCAGCATCGATTAGCCCATCAAGTTCTGTGTCATTGTCACTTAGCCCGTCGGCATCCATCAGCCCGTCGGCCTCTATCAGTCCGTCAAGTTCTGCGTCGGCGTCGATTAGCCCGTCAGCGTCGATTAGTCCGTCAGCGTCGGTTAGCCCGAGCGCATCGTATAGTCCGAGTGCGTCGCGAAGCCCGTCAAGTTCTCAGTCGCCATCGTTGTCGCCATCAGCATCTACTTCGCGCTCTCGGTCTGTCTCGACATCGCGGTCGCCCTCGGCGTCAGCATCACCTTCCGCATCTCTTTCGCCGTCAGCGTCTGCGTCACCATCTGTTGCGCCGCGGAATGTTCTCATTCGCCGACTTCGTGCGTCGACAAGTTATCTCATCACATTACGCGCAAACTTCTAAATAC
>CAXEUS010000196.1:0-3493 GCA_963999385.1 uncultured Candidatus Poseidoniales archaeon
AGGTCATAGAGAGCCTTCTTTCCACGCAGAATCTTGTGATAGGGGGGGAATTCGGCCTTCCACATCATCGGATATCTGGCCATGGATGGGGCACTCACATCACCTCCTGTGATTGCATCAGCCGCAACCTGTGCTGCGTAGACAGCCGATTTGAGTGCAAGATGTGAACCTCCCTCGAACAGAGGAGAGGTGAATCCGGCAGCATCACCGACGAGCATCAAGCCGTCGGAGTGGGTAGTCTCGTGTGGGCCGGAAATCGGAATGGTTCCACCAAAGCCGCGCACTTTGTCACCATCCCGCCAGGGAGGATTAACCATGTTGAGATCTGCGAAATGCGTGTTCTCGATGAACGATTCGAGAGCCTTCACCGCACCCTTCTTGTCCTCGGTAACCAGTCCAACATTGGCGCGCCCGTCGTTCTTGGGTATCATCCACAGATACCCATTTTTTGCATATTCAGGCCAGATGTAGAAGTCCAGATATCCATCCGTGGGCACGTCTAGAATTTCGTACTGCATACCTGCAATCACCTTTGGGCGTGGATTGAGAGCCAATATCTTGGAGCAGACGCCGGCTACTCCGGATGCATCGATGACAACCTTGGCCTCAATTGGGAAATGGTCACCTTTGCCCGTACACCTCCATCCTTGGAAGACCCCTTGCCCATCCTCCATTCGCTCCATGCCTGTCAGTTTGTGCTTCAGATGGAATGATGCCCCGGCTTCCTGAGCGTTGTCAACAATCCAACGCTCGAACAGATGCTTCTCAAGGACGTACCCGTGTTCGGTCAGACACTTTGCGGTACCATCTGGAAAGATAACCCTGATTCCTGATACGGGCAAGGCGATGATATCGTCGGGTATGTCGAGATTCAAGTTGCGCACTGCAAGGTCGGAGATGCACTCCCCACAGTGAACCGGGGTACCTACCTCTGGATGGTCCTCTATGAGTAGGGTGTTGAGGCCGTGTCGGGCTGAGTGTAGTGCGGCGCATCCGCCTCCTGGGCCGGCGCCGATTACCAGCACATCACAGCGTGTCGGCTCATCTCCCATGTGTCCAAACGGCGAAGGGGCGCCTCATCAATCAGTCGGTCATAGCAGTCTGGCCGTCCATCGGGATTTGAAAGGGGAAGCCCCTCGCCGGCGCGTGGCTTGGACCAACCTGAAGCGATATCTCGACTCGCTGGACGATGCAGGAGAGTTGCTGCGCATCCAACGTACAGTCGATGTTGAGTTAGAAGCGGGATGCATCGCTGATCGGCAGGTGAAATCAGGTGGACCGGCAGTATTGTTTGAGAATCCGCGGCTTCCGGACGGGACTATCAGCGAGTTTCCTCTAGCGATGAACCTGTTCGGGACACCGGAGAGAGTGCAGCGGGTACTCGGGTGCGAACAGGTTAGCGAAATCGGAGAACGATTAGTCGGATTGATGAAGCCGGATGTGGCAATGTTCGCTGGAAAACCATGGAAGGGAATACCACTGGCGCGACAAGCACTACGCATGGCTCCAAAGAGAGTGAAGAAGGGTGCTTGTCAGCAGGTGGTGGTGGAGAATCCGGACCTGACGCGGCTTCCTATCCCCAAGACATGGCCACTAGATGGTGGCCAGACGATGACGCTACCACTGGTGATTACCCGTGACCCGTTGACCAGAGAACACAATCTGGGATGTTATCGAGCACAGGTGTACGGACCGACAGAATGTGGGCTGCACTGGCAGATGCACAAGCACGGTGCTGACCACGCGCACGCGAGCGCGCAAGCCGGGGAAGCGCACATCCCTATCGCCATCTGTCTGGGAGGTCCTCCTGAACTGGTGTTCAGTGCTGTATCTCCTCTTCCAGACAACCTCTCTGAATTCATGTTCGCGAGTTTTCTCGCCGACAGTCGTCTACCACTGGTCAAAGCGCGCACGCAGGATCTATGGGTCCCAGCTGAAGCGGATGTTGTAATCGAAGGCTACGCTATCCCTGGAGAAACCAGAACAGAGGGGCCGTTCGGGGACCACTTTGGCATCTACAGCCTGCCGGGGGAGTATCCTGTGATGCATGTGACCGCAATCACACATCGCTCCGATCCTGTGATTCCAATGACGATAGTCGGGCTGCCACCAATGGAAGATGGATTCATCGGCGAAGCAATCAGTTCAGCGTTCCTTCCCGTACTGCGCTTCCAGCACCGCGATGTCGTCGACCTCCACGTGCCATTGGAGACGGGGTTCCACAATCTGGCTATCATCGCATCAAAACAACGGTATCCACGCCAAGCAAGGAAGACCTGTTTGGGGCTTCTCGGCGCGGGTCAGATGATGTTCACGAAAGTGGCGATAGCGGTCGATGCCGAACATCCCGTGCGCAGTATGGGGAATCTGCTCGACACTATCCATGCGCGGGTAGATCCTGCCGAAGACCTCGTCGTTCTCAAAGGGATGGTCGCGGACACGTTGGAGAGCGCAGCACCTTGGGAGAACGTTCACGACAAACTGCTCATCGATGCGACCACGCTGGCCGCTGCTGACCCCCGACTCGGGGGGCTCGAGTTGCCCCGTGGAACCGGAATCAAAGAAACCCCGGAATGGCGACGAGGTAACGAGACTCCATCAGGAGTGTTCCTCGAATTCGTCGGAAAGGTACGCGGCATCGATGGAGTCAGTGACGCCACCCTTCTGCGTCCATCTATTCTGGTAGTCACAACGAACATCGATGACCGCCCGGGTGCGCGTACCGGAATGGAAGCGATTCTCGACCCAGCTGCATGGGCGCTACAGGTAGAGGCAAGTAGGGCTCAGAGGAATAAAGTATTCCAATTGATGAAATCAATATGGCAATTAGATATTGATAGGCATGTACGCTTCTTGTTCATCACTGATGATGATGTCAAATTGCATGGATCAGGAACTAACAAGCGGCTCCTCTGGCAACTGTTCGTCCGCTTCGATGTCGGCAGGGACCTGCACTACGACCCATCTGGAACCAGAGTTGCCTGGGATGCGACCGCACCGATACCTCACCCTGGACGAGCCGCGCTCGAGGCTGCTCAGCAGCCCACCAATGAATTTGATCCAGAGCTGCCGATTCGTAGTTGGCCGGCAATAACACTACACAACCAGGATACCATTGCTCGCACCGAGACCTCTCATGCGAACGACGGATACGATGACCAAGCGTGGTCACCCAATGTCACGAGGTGAGAAAATGGGAATTAAAGAGATACTCGAATTCGTGAAAGTAGAGCATACGCTGTTCTCTCTCCCTTTCGTACTCATTGGAGCAATCATCGCTGTCAATCTCGATACATCGAGCCTCGCTGTTCTGGACATCATTTGGATTCTGGTCGCAGCAATCGGGGCGCGTGGACTCGCCATGACCCTGAATCGCATAATCGACAGGGATGTCGATGCCGCCAACCCGCGCACAGCTGATCGTCATATCCCTTCGGGCGCGATGTCACTGGGAACTGCATGGGCGCTCGCTGTGGTGTTTCTGGGGATGCTG
>CAXEUS010000197.1:0-9883 GCA_963999385.1 uncultured Candidatus Poseidoniales archaeon
CATCGAGATAGGCAGTTACTCTCCTGAATCACCAGCTGCCGGAGAGGTGCGCATCCGCTCCGCATTCGCGGGCATCAACTTCACCGACCTGATGATGCGCCTCGGCCTCTACCAGCCGCGACCACCATACCCGTTCACACCCGGATACGAACTGTCCGGCCACATCGATGCCATCGGCGAGGGTGTCACTGGCTTCGAAATCGGCCAAGCGGTAGTCGCCGGAGTCACCAACGGAGCCCAGCAGACCCACATCTGCCTGCCCGCCTCACAGACGTTCGTCCTACCAGATGGTGTATCGCTGGAACAAGCGGCGGCGATGCCTGTGACGCACATGACCGCCTGGCACATGCTCGTGCACCTCTCCAACCTGCAACCGGGCCAATCTGTGCTCATCCACGGAGCGGCTGGAGGAGTCGGGACGGCGGCCCTGCAGATCTGCCGCATCAAGGGAGCCGGACTGGTGCTCGGGACGTGCAGTGGACACAAGTCGGACATCGTGGAAGCGAACGGCGGAGTAGCCATCGACCGCTACAACGACGATTTCGTCTCCGTGGTGAAGCAACAGACGGATGGGCGAGGAGTCGATGTGATTCTCGACCCCATCGGTGGCAAGAACCTGCGCAACAGCCTGCGCTGTCTGGCTTCAGGGGGTCACCTGTGCGTCTACGGATTCTCGGCGGCGGCACCTGGCAAGCGAAGGGCGTTCCTGCGAACCCTGTGGGCCTGGAAACAGACACCGAGCTTCGACCCCTTTCGCCTGATGATGTCCAACAAGTCCGTGCATGGGGTGCACATGGGCACACTGGATGACCAGGAACTCATGCGTTCCTACCTCACTGCAATCATCGGCCACATGCAGATGGGTGCCATCGACCCGGTCATCGACCGCAGCTTCCCGTTGGCCGAAGCGGCAGCGGCACACGAATACCTGCACGCACACAAGAACATCGGCAAGGTACTGCTGGACATGTCCTGATCAATCGGACTTCCATGGAAGGAACACGCCTCTCCAGTTGGGTCGGCGCAACTGTTCGTCGGATTCGATGAAGCGGCGACGCAGACGCAGACTGACGGCATCGATGATGACGACAGTCACGTAGAGCACGATGAGCAGCGCAAGTACGCGGTCGTAGAGCCTGAATGGTGCGAGATAATACTGCATGTACCAGCCGATGCCGCCTGCACCAACCAGCCCCACCACAGAGCCGTGGCGGACGTTGTACTCGAACATGAACAGCAGTTGCGAGAGCAGCGAGTTCGACGCCTCTGGGATGGCGAAGTAGCGCGCTACCTGCGCACGTGACAGGCCCATCGCCCGCCCCGCCTCCAGGGGTTGTCTGCTCACCCCCTCCAACGCCTCGTACTGCAGTTTGCCGAGGTATCCGATGGTGTAGAGCGTCATCGCCAGCACGCCGGCGAGCGGCCCGATGCCGACGATGATGACGAACAACAGCGCCCAGATGAGGCTTGGAAGGACTCTGAGCGCCGCCAGCAGGCTGCGCATCGAACTCGAAAGCCATGCGGGGCTCAGATTGTGGGCGGCCATGGTGGCGATAGGGAGTGAGAGAACCATACCGAACAGGGTCGCGAGGAAGGCGATCTCCAGCGTCTGCACCAGCCCGATGACCGCAGGGCTGCACAGCACGTCGCTCTCGAAGTTGCACGGTGGGTTGGCCCATGAGGCTCTGTTGGTGAGCACGGAGAAGTCAGGTGGCCACGCTTCCGAGAGGATGATGAGCAGATTGTCAAAACCTTGAGCCAGACTTGGACCGGTGATCCGCAGATGAATGGACACGAGGATGGCCAGCAGCCCTGATACGAGCATGGCGAGCAAGCGGGGTCGCTTGCGCAGCATCAGCAGAGTCGAGGATAACGGACCACGGTCTGCCATCAGTTGTCACCCCCGTGCATCGGCAGGCGAATCCTACCCGGTTCGTCCTCGACAAGCCTGCCTCGCCTGAAGTTCAGCACCCGGTCGCACAGCACTGCCATGCGCGCCGGGCTGTGGTCGACCAGCACGATGCACGCGTCATGTTCACGAGCGAGACTGAGCAGTTGCACCGCCACCACCTCGCTGGTCGTCTCATCGAGTTCTCCTAGACACTCATCGGCGAGCAGCAACCGTGGTTTCTGCACCAATGAACGAGCTACTGCGACCCTGCGCTGCTCTCCACCAGAGAGTTGCGACACCGGGTCGAGGACCTTCTCGGACAGACCCACTGACTCTACCGCATCCCGCGCCGCCTGTCGCATATCTCTGCTCGGCAGCGACAACAGCGTCTGCCACCAGGAAGCACCCGGCAGCGCTCCCATCAGCGCGTTGTATCCAACCGTCTGGTGATGCACCAGTCCCAGTCGTTGCGGGATGTATCCAACAGAGCCTCGCTGTAGTTGACTGAAATCAGACTCTCCGAGCACCTCGAGTTCCCCGATCTGGGGTGGAACCAGTCCGGCGAGCGTTCGCAGAAGCGTCGTCTTCCCGATTCCCGATACACCGTTCAGTCCGATGACCTCTCCGGCATACGCTTCTAGGTTGATGTCGTGCACCAGCGCCTCTTCTCCGGCGAAGCCGATATCGACGCCTGTCAACCTGAGGATGAGTTCAGGCATCTTCTGGCCTCTGTGTGCAGTTCAATCAGTCTGCTCATACTTCTCGTCGAAGTACTGCTGTATGCCTGGGATGTTGGCAATGGCATCAGAATAGGAACCGAGGTGAGTGGCGCTGTTCACCGACGTAATTCCGGGAGTGTTGAGCACATCTTCCAGAATGGCTTGGCCATCATCTCCTTCGTTGAGCGCCAGCAGCGCTGCCGTGATGGCGGCAATCTTTGCGTCAGAACTGTGGCTGGGATTCACCATCACAGCGTGTGACGGCACATGACCGAAAGCGGGCTCGAGCGGACGGTATTCGCTGCGGTCGAGACACCATGAATTGCCCTCGCAGTGGTCTTCGTAGGAGGTGGACTTGGCGAACGTGATGTCACCCACGCCCTCACTCAGGCAGCGGAAAGCGCCTGAATAGCCGTAGTAGAGGCCACCCTCGATAGGAATGCTCGCATTCTCGAATGTACCCTCAATCGTCGCTCTCAGGCTGTCAATCTCGTTCTCATCTCCAACCACATCCACGAATCCGTTACCAATCAGGTAACCCATCGGCATCAGCATCCCCGCCGACTTCAGCCAGCCGGTGTGACAGGAATTCACCCCACCTAGATCATCGTACGAGGTGATGGCACTGTTGTTGCGCACCCACGCCTGCGCGGTGTAGTAGGTGGAACCGTCGGACTTCTGGTCGGCGGCGATGGCATCGAGTCCATACTGCTGCCATCCCAGCCAGGCCGAGCCGCCGTCGAGGAATGCCACGTCAGCATGACCGAAGCGCAGCGCCTCGAGCGCCATGCCATCGCTCGTGATCGGGTAGAGCTCGACCCTCGTTCCCGTGTGGTCGGAGATGAATTCAGCCAGTCTCTGAGGATTGGCATCCGCATCGTCGTAATCGTCCTTCACCGAGTAGGCGATTTTGATCACAGTCTCGTCTTCAGAATCTCCAATACAACCGGTGAGTGCCACTCCGACCAGTAGCAGTGTCATCATTAGCGTCTTCAATATGTTTGAGTTTGATTTCATGTCTTTCACCGACTATCTTAGGTTGCCCTAAACCGCTCGACCAAAGTCCCCTTATTAACAATTAGGTCGCCCTAATTTCCACGTATCAGGAGGTTGATGAAATCCATTCGAGTGTGTATGTCTGGGCTCCCGGATTTCCAAGGAACGGATCAGTTCCCGCTCTAATCACCGTCAGCAACTGCACCTCTCCACCCCACATCGGTCGCCATACGGTGATCATCTCCCCCGAAGAGCGCTCTCCGAAGAAATCGAACATAATCTCGTTGTGAGTGAACAGCAATCTCTCATCGCCGTAGTCCATACGCACTCCTGTGTGTACGGGCACGAGACTGAATGCGTCCGGAGAAATCCAGTCATCCATCAATTCCATTGACTGTTGCAACCGTTTCTCCTCCGTATCCGTGCCCGCCACCCACGCCCGCACAGACGAGTCGAGCCACAATGGATTGACCACTCCCGGCGCTCTGATGTGCGTGACGACGACAATCGTGCCATCAGTGAGCAGCCATGTGTGCTGTTCGGACGCCGGCCATGCTGGAGCATCCTGACTCTCTGTGAACAGTGGCTCCCCCCAGATGTCAGCGCCGCTCGGCTCGCTCACCGGTGCCAGCGCGCACAGCATGTGCATCACCAGCAGCATGACCAGCGCCAGCGCCCGCGGCGTTGACCGTTGCCGCCATTCGAGTCTCTGCTCGGGGTGCAGGCCGGCCAGAACAAGAGAGGTTAGTGTGAAGCCGAGCAGGATTAGCCACAGACCAAGCGGAATAAGCCACAGGAATATCTGCAGTATGATGAGCGCGTAGATGTGCGGATCGGCACGCAGATTGTCGATGAACGGGGTCTCAGGATGATTCTCCCGCCACTGCCCGAACGTCCATGCCAGAACTAAGCCCATCGGGGCCAGCCAGACGAGTGCGGAGCCGAGCAGCGGCATGGTAACCAAGCACGAGTGGGGCCTAGGGTGGATGAAGATGGCCCTAAGATTCGCCCGCCACCTTTGAGAACGAACCGGGACGACGGGATTCGATGGCCGAGAGTGCAGCGGGGCCTCTGCTCGAACTCGAGGGCATCAGCTATCGGTATCCAGTACGCGACATCAAGCGCTTCTGGAAGAGGAAAAAGGGGGCTGGAGTCCATCAGGTCGACCTGAGTCTGGAGGCTGGTACCATCGTCGGCCTGATCGGCCCGAACGGTTCTGGCAAGACCACGCTCCTGCATACCATCGCTGGCCTGTGGAGGCCTGACTCCGGTAGTTTCAGTGTACTCGGCAGGAATTCAGAGGAGGCGGGACGTCGCTGGGTGCAGCGACATATCGGATTCATGCCCGAACAGGTTGTCTGGACCGGCAGTTCTACTCCACGACAAGTGCTTGAGCGACTGATAACGATGCGCGGTGGAGATGACGACGCTGGGCAGATGCTCAGGTTGGTCGGATTGCGCAGCCGAGCTGATTCTCCTCTAGACAACCTGAGCCAAGGGATGGGCCAGCGAATGACACTAGCCACCGCACTGCTAGGTGAGCCGACCATCCTGCTGCTGGACGAGCCGATGAACGGGTTGGACCCTGTGGCGCAGGCGGCATTCCGCGGACTGTTGCGACAACTCGCAGACCGCGGCTGTGCAATCATCGTCAGCAGCCACAATCTGAACGAGATGGAGCGGGTGGTGGACCGGGTGGCAATCATGAATCGCGGACAGTTGGTTGCGTCAGGACCGATGGCTGATGTCGAGCGCAATCTGGCGCTCGAACAACGGCTGTTGCTCGCCGGGTCTGGACCGAAACCGAACCTCTCGCTGCTAACCAGTGAAGGGGTCACCATCGAGGAGCAGGAAACGCGCTCTGTAGAGGAAGATTGGCGCTATCGATTGATTCGTAGAGCAGGACGCTGGGAGCCCGGCGACCGCGGACTGCTCACTGCTGCGGTCGAAGAGGCGGGAGGTGTCGTTCAGTTGATTCACCCGCTCCCGGCGGCGTTGGAAGACCTGCTCGGAGCAGTAACCGGCCAAGACCCAGAGAAGGTCGGTCTGGAACTAGATGGTGACGAACTCGTCCCGTTGAGAACCTTGGAGGTGGATGACGATGAGTGAGCAGCACCCTCCACGTGGTCGAATGGAGACGATATTCATGCTCTCTCGCTTCGAGGCACGCCAGCACATCAACAGCCCCAGAATGTTCGCACTCTCCAGTCTGTTGTTTCTGTTCATCGTACTGGGAAGCTACGGGCTGTCCGACCCGGACGGCAGACTCACGCCCGGGATTTCAACCGACACACCCTACGAGGTTCTGTTCCTCGTCTCCCTGTTCGTGCTTCTCTCTGCAACACTCGGAGTAGTGCTGCTCGGATTCGACTCCATCAGCCGCCGCCGTCTGACCAACGAACTGGCCATCGAACTGTCCCAGCCAATCAGCCGTTCTGACCTAGCATTGGCGCACCTGTTCGGATTGTGGATGGCGGCATTCCTTCCCACCATGGTTGCAACACTCGTGGGAGTGATGATGGTACACAGTCAGATGGGCTCCTGGCCCACCGTCGAAGAACTCGCCTATTTCCTCGGTGCCACCGCGCTGGTGTTGTTCTGGTATTCGGCCATCCAACTGCTCGCGTCGAGTCTGGCACGTGATCTCGGCTCTGCTGTCACTCTGGGAGTGGGGTCGTGGATGTTGTTCACATTCGTCTGGCTGCTGGTCACAGCGGTGCTCGCCAGCCTCATCGGCGTGGACATGACCGATCTAGAGAATCAGAGCTTCAACCGCTTTTCGGAGATTGTCGACCTTTTCAGCCCGAATGGCGTCTATCAACTGCTGTTAGAGGACCGGTTGACGGGAGATTCCGCGCCACACCTGGAATCCAGATTCATATGGTTGGCAGCAGCACTCTGGACACTCGTCCCTGCACTGTTGTTCACCGCCCGGTTCCGCGGTATTCGGCCCTGAATAGGGCCGGTGTGTGAAAAATCACCTAGTGCAGCCACCCGCAACGCTCTTTCGATGACTGTGGAGTCGGACCTTCATGGCGAGTGGACACGTGAATACCGTCTCGGCGCTCGGGCTCCTGCTGGCATTGCTGCTGGCGAGCCTTTCCGCGGGAATGATTGGACAGACCGGACAGCAGGGCATGGACCCGGCTTTGGACGGGCCAGAAGCGGCCACCTCAGCGAGACAGGTTGATGCGGATTGTGAAGGTTTGACCTTTGAGGACATCTTCAACTACAGTTATGCATATTTCGATATCGATGTCGATGACACCTGGGATGGTGCTCAATTCACTCTAGTGGCATACGTTAACGGAACGATGGCTGGCGATCTGCGGGCTGATGTAGACGAGTTGTTCGACGGACTACCTGGTGGCAACAACGGCTACATGTCCACTGACGAACGCGATGGGCTCGAGGCGGTAGGACAGGACTGCGTTGTGGAGACATACACTCGCACAGGTTTCCGCGGAGGACCCGCTCACCGTGGAGGACAGGGTGTCGACTGGAACAACGCTACCTGGATTCGTGAAGGTATGGAAATCGGGGAGCACAACATGCTCCCAGATTACGACCCCGGGAGGCGCGACTGCAAGAACCAGTTCGGCCAACCATCTGGCAGCGAGGGATGTTGGGAAGTACCAGTCTATCCATCGACCGAGGATGATTGTGGCTCAACCTCGTGCGACCTGATTGTCTGGCTCAACTCCACTGTAGAGTTTGACAAGGCTACTGATCCAAACAACTTCACTTTCGCCATGAACATGACCAATATGAGCAACGTCGAGCTCGACATCACGCTACCACTGACATCGACCGACGTGGGCGACCTGACTGGGATGCGAGTTAAGGTCGCAGAGGAGTGCGATGGACGCGACTCTTCGATGGCTGATTCAGGTGGTAGTTCCACGATTCCCGGGGAATGCACCAACGACGGCACGGTATCCGTGGTGAGCCGGATGGCGGATGCCAACCACCTGCAGGTGATTGTGCACTCAACCTACGACCACGGTATCTGGCCGCTCGGTCAGGACATATTCATCGATTTCACCACCGAGCCTCCACTCGTCGATGACCCTCCCGAGTGGACTGCCGCAGCCCCCGCTGATGGTGACCTGTTACCTGTCGCTGATGTTGACACACCTCAGCAGATTGTCAACGAGGAAGATATCCGTGAATGGTTCAGCGACGAGTTGGACCCGGGGATGCTCACCATCAGCTGCTCTGGCGCTGATGGTTGGGCACTGGCCAGTGGAGCAGCCAACTCCTGGACGGTCACACAGCAGACCAGCGGTCCGACCAGCGTGACCTGTGAGGCAACCGACCTCACCGGACAGATGAGCGGTGCGCGAACGTTCGATGTCGCCGTGGCTCTCGGCATATCTGCGGCGGCTACCGATGTATCCAGTTCCGCAGTACTCACTGTCACTTCCAGTGCGGAGGCACCGAACGGGATGGTCTGCGACGTCGAACTCTTGCAAGGAGACTCTGTGATTTCGTCGTCAGTCACTCTCGACTCTGAAGCAAGTGGAACTGTGACGCTCGATGTTGCAGCACTCTCCCCTGGCCCGGTACTGGTCAGGGTGCATGCATCAGGAAACGGGATGGCCGACCTGATGCACATCTATGACCTCGGACTGACCAAGCCTAGCATCCCACCCACGGTGACCATCACTGGAGAGGAGTGGGTCGAAGGGGCATTCATTCTCAGCGGTAATTTCCACGATGCTGATGGAGAAGATGTGAGTTTCACATTGAGCATCGATGGAGTCGCGCAGGGGCAGGTGAGTGTGACCGACAACACCTGGCGCACCGGTGACATCCCGATGGACCTCCTCTTCGAAGGTGTGCACACGGTTGAGGTGCAAGCCTGTGATACCTCGAATGTATGCACCACAGTTACTCAGGATGTGGACAACACCTTCCTGTTCCAAGAAATCGATGATGGCCCAGTGACTATGGATGTCAAAGATGATGGAGGACTGCCGGCGCCCGGTCTCGCTTGGGCGCTGTTCGCTCTACTGAGCGCATCCCTCTTGATGCGACGACGTGATTGAACGACGCTACCTGAGTCCGAAGTAACTGCCCCAACCCTTAGAGGGGAGGCGCTCCGCCGGTCGACCGGCGAGTCAGATGGCGTTTCGAGGAAAAGTCCTGCGTGAGAGTCACGAGGGCGGCCTGCTCGTCAGTTTCGAGGGTGAACCGCCGCGACTGTGGTTGCCACTGCAGACCGCGACTGGAATCCATCTCGGACCGGTCGAAACCGTGATTGGTTCTGTCAAGCGCCCGCTCGTGCACATTCACCCACTCGTAGACGGACTTGACCCCGAATCAGTGTTACAGGCTGAGGTGCAGATCAGGCCGCGCGGTGAGCGAGGAGGACGCCAGCGCAGAGAGCGGAAACAGGGTCGACGCACCCAGAGACAGGGCGGAAATCGAGATGGTAATCGCAGAAGTGGTGGCGGAGACCGCGGAGGGCGAGGCGGTCGCGGGCAGAGAAGCGAACATCAGCGAAAAGGACAGCGAGGCCAGAAGGGGGGGCCACGTGGACAGCGTCGGAGCAAGAGCCAAGGTCACGCACACAAGCGCAAGAGTCCGGGAAACCCATTCAAGCGAAGGAGATGACGCTCTTGTGTCAACAATGCTGAACAAAGCATTGAGAAGTATTACCCATTGACCGGCTTATGGCGAGGTACCATTGCAGCAACTGCGGCGGATTAGGGCACAACAAGCAAACCTGCAAGAGCAAGGACTCCAAGTCCGCAGAATGTACATACTGTGGAGGAACGTTCAGTAACGTCAGAGGAGGGGTTCAGAGACATCTGAACGCCTGCCCTCAAAAGAGGGCCGCATTACAAGGTCAGTTGTCCGAGATTCACAAGGGTGTGAAATTCTCCAACAGATTGCTGATGGTATGTGGTTTCCTGGTGATTGTTGTTGGTATTGTTGAACTACTGACGGATGTAATCGGAATTAATGTGATTGGAGAACAGGTTGGACTGAGTGAGGAGATGATGAGTTCCGTTCTGGCAGTAGTGCAAACTCTAACTGGTGCTGTATTAGTTTGGAGATTCATGGCCTCATTCGCCCTTACTAGAGCTGTAAAAAACATTGAAGCAACCATTCTGGAATTCACATGAAGAGTGGTTTCTGAGTTTATTGAAGCAATATCACTGAACGGAACCATTGTTCACTCGGTTTCACTCGGAACCACATGGTGGATGCGGAGGACCTCTGGTTCGACTATCTCGAGGCAGAGGAGGGCGGAGACCGCGATGAGCAA
>CAXEUS010000198.1:0-9535 GCA_963999385.1 uncultured Candidatus Poseidoniales archaeon
CTCATCAGCTGCTGGTGCGGTCCAGGTAATGGCCCATTCAGCCGGGCTTGCTGGGCTGGAGTGTGAGATATTGGCACTGGTGCTGGTGGCGCTGGAGGGCTCACCGCTGCCATCGGCAGGGCGGATGTCGATGTCTTCGGACCAGGAGAAGGTGCCCACGCCACCGGAGGAGAGCAGGAAGCCGCCGCCTGTGTTCGAGGAGTGCTGAATCGTGATGGTGAACTCGTATGCCGTATCGGCATCGTAGGAGTGTGGTACCCCTGAAATCGAGACGACAACCTCCGTGGACGGGGCTCCTTGAGTCGGTGCGCCGCTCCCGTGGCAGGTGCATCCGTATTCTGCAGTTGAATCACCTCCAGCATTCGATTCGGGTGGACCACCAGACGAGGCAAGAGCGCCCCCTCCGAGCATCAACAGCAGCGTCAGCGCGACGGCGACATGGGTGATGGAGAATCGCACGGCAGCACCTATGCACAAGTCGACCTACGGTCGACTCATAACGATTGTCGGGGGAACTCCTGCCCCATGTCGCGACATCAGAGTTCCTTGATGGCCGAGTTGAGTTCCATCATCATCTTCTTGCCGTCACCGAACAGCATCATCGTGCTGTCCTCGTAGAACAGTGGGTTGTCGACTCCGGCGTAACCAACGCTCAGGCTGCGCTTGATTATGACCACGACGCGAGCCTTGTCTGCGTCGATAATTGGCATTCCCCCAAGCGGTCCTTCGCCACTTCGGGCGATCGGATTCACCGTGTCGTTGGCACCGAGCACCACCACTACATCGCACTCGGACATCTCCGAGTTGATGTCGTCCATCTCGATGAGCTGCTCGTAGGGGACGTTGGCCTCTGCCAGCAGGACGTTCATGTGGCCGGGCATGCGGCCTGCAACCGGATGGATACCGTACTTCACCTCGACATCCATCGCCTCCAGCAGGTCAGCGAACTCCTTCACCGCGTGCTGCGCCTGGCTGACAGCCATTCCATATCCGGGCACGATGATGCACTTGCCGATGCCATCACAGACCATTGCCACCTCTTCGGGGTCGCTGCCAACCTTGGTGCGCGTGCTCTTCTCCCGGCCCCCGCCTCCGAACGACTTGAACAACACCGCGGGCAGGGTGCGGTTCATCGCTTTGCACATGATGAAAGTGAGCACGAGACCGGCGGCGCCGACCATCGAGCCGGCGATGATGAGCACGT
Organism: uncultured Candidatus Poseidoniales archaeon; assembly: GCA_963999385.1. Taxonomy (GTDB): domain Archaea; phylum Thermoplasmatota; class Poseidoniia; order Poseidoniales; family Thalassarchaeaceae; genus JAKUTA01. The sequence continues at coordinate 1,205 of CAXEUS010000198.1, forward strand.
TGTTGCCGATGACGAATCCGGTGAAGGCGGCGGCGATTCCCGAGAGCGAGTTGAGCAGTGAAACGACGACCGGCATGTCGGCACCACCGATTGGAATCACGAACAGGATTCCAAGCAGGCAGGAGACTCCCACCGTGGCATAGATCCAGTCTGTGTTGTTCGGCTCCTGAATGGTGAGCGCAACCAGCACTAAGCCGCCGATGAGGAGCAACGCCTTCACGAAATTGAGCCACGGTGGCCCCCATGTGGGGATGTTGACCCACTTACGACGGCCTCGGTCGTCCTTCTTGGTGAGTGGGATGTAGAATCCCCCCTTGAGTTTCATCATCGCAACAAGACTGCCGGTCAGGGTAATCCACCCCACCAGCGCGGTCATGCCAATGGCAATCCAAGTGCCGTAGAGACCTATGCCCGCCTCAGGAATGTCACCACTCTGAAGTCGCCCGAGTACCTCTGACAATCCGACCAACGCAGATGCTCCGCCACCAAATCCGTTGAACAGCGCCACCATCTCTGGCATTCCTGTCATCTGCACCTTGGTTGCCATGATGGCGCCGATTATCGCACCGAGCGCGAGACCGCCCACAACCAATTCCCAACCTATGATACCGGGGGACTCGGTCTCCATACGAACGAGCGTGACCGCCACAGCCAGCATCATGCCGTAGGCGCCGAGGCGATTGCCACTGGGCGCTGTCTTGGGACTGGAGAGCCGCTTGATGCCCAAGATGAACAGAGCAGCGGATATGAGGTATCCAATATCCCAAACCACTGGATCGACCATATCAGTCACCTCCCTTCTTTTTCCGCTTGCCGGCAATCATCTCGAGCATGCGATTGGTGACCATGAAGCCACCAACACAGTTGATGGTGGCCATCACCAAGGCGGCGAATGCGAGCCAAGCGGCAGTACCCGGGTGACCGTTATTGAAGGCTGCATTAGAGAGAATCAATGCCCCCACGATGGTGATTCCAGAGATTGCGTTCGCGCCCGACATCAGTGGTGTGTGCAGAGTGGGGGGGACCTTGCTGATGAGTTCGAATCCGAGGAATATGGCGAGCACGAACACCGTGATGCTGGCAATAAGCGCAGCGAGCGTAAGTGGCATCAAATCGCCTCCTGCAAGCGTGTTTGTCTAACGTCGATCTCCCCACCAGAGCAGATGAGAACGCCCCCCATTCCGGGAATATGGAAATCATCACCCTCAGGTGATCCGTAGATGATGTCGTCATCGGGGTCGAGACTGAGTTCCCCCTCCTTGACCAGTGATGCCACGAATGTCGTCAGGTTGTTGGAGTAAAGCATCGATGCAGTGTTGGCCAGTAGACCAGGAAGATTCTCCGTGCCGACAATTGTGACCCCATTGTCCGTAGTGACCACTTCACCCTGCTGAGTGAGTTCGCAGTTGCCCCCCACATCTGCGTTCATGTCGACGATTACCGCCCCCGCCTTGAACGACGCAACCGCGCTGGCAGGGACTGTAATCGGTGCTGGGCGTCCGAAGATACGCGCGGTGGTGATGATTACATCAGCTTCTGCGGCTACTTCGCAGACAGTGTCGTTCACCTTCTGAATGAATTCCGGTGTCAGCGGCTTGGCGTATCCGGATTCATCCTCGAAGTCGTCCATGCCTTCGACCTCGATGAAGCGGCCGCCCACCGATTCAATCTGCTCGGCGGCAGACTTGCGCACGTCAGATGCGTAGACCACCGCTCCGAGGCGCTTGGCGGTGGCTATTGCCTGCAAGCCAGCGACACCGCTGCCCATGATGACGAACTTGGCGGGGCGGACCGTGCCGGCGCTGGTGGTCATCATCGGAATTCCCTTGGAGACTGCATCGGCACCCATCAGCACTGCCTTGTAACCCGCGAGGTTGTCCTGGCTAGAGTTGACATCCATCGCTTGTGCTCTAGATATCCGACGGGGAATCATATCCATGCTGAACAGGGTAATTCCCGCCGAAAGAGCGGCTGATATGTGCTCGGGGCAGCGGAAGGGATCGGTGATGCAGGCGAGCATCTGGGAACTCTTCATCTGCGATACTTCGGGCATACCGATGCTGACGACTATGTCCGCTGACAGCGCGGCTGGGCGATCAGAGATGGTTGCCCCCTTACCCTCGTACTCGGAATCCGAGTGATGAGCGGAGTTGCCCGCCCCTGATTCAACAAGAACCTCGAACCCGAGTTTGGTGAGTTTAGGAACCGAGTTCGGCACGATGGCCACGCGGGTCTCTCCATCCGCTTCCGCAACCACACCCAGACGCATTCAGTCACCCCGACACCGGCTAGCGCGCGCACGCACGAGCGCCGCCACGTTATTCATGTCGAATCGGGCACCGGTGAGCGGTTCTTGAATCTGTGGCATACGCTTCTTGGGTGCATCCAGTGCAATCGGCACACCGCAGCCTTCAGCCATTCAACGAACTGGAGCGGTGGTTATTTGTGACCCGCCATGCCCGCTCGGCTCGACAGTGGTGACTGACGTGGGAGAAGAGCGGGCGAAGATAGCCGTCATCGGAGCGGGGAACGTTGGAGCGACCTGTGCATTCGTTCTAGCTCAAATGAAGCTCGGAGATATCGTGCTGCTCGACATCTACGAAGGGGTTGCCAAAGGTAAGGCACTCGATATGAGCCAAGGTGGACAGGTGCTCAACTACGACGGAACCCTCACCGGAACCTCGGATTACGCAGACATTTCTGGTGCGAACGTCGTTGTAGTTACCTCTGGATTCCCGCGCAAGCCGGGGATGAGTCGCGAGGACCTGATTGGTAAGAATGCCGAGATTATCTCTCAGGTAGGTGCCGGCATCAAGGAGCATGCCCCCGATTCGTGCATCGTGATGGTGACCAATCCACTCGACCTGATGACCTACCACATGCAGAGAGTCACAGGATTCTCACACAACCGAGTGGTTGGCCAAGCGGGTATTCTCGATTCCGCCCGCATGACCCACTTCATTGCCCAAGAGGTAGGCTGCTCCAACGAGGATGTGCAGGCGATGGTGCTCGGCGGTCACGGAGACACGATGGTGCCGCTGCCCCGCTACACAACAGTAGCTGGTATCCCAATCACACAGATTCTCGACACTGAAACCATCGACGCAATCTCTGCACGAACGGCAGGTGGTGGTGGTGAGATCGTCAAACTGCTCGGAACAGGGAGTGCTTTCTACGCGCCCGGGAGTGCGGCGGCAATCATGGCCGAAGCGATTCTCACCGATCGCAAGCGGATGCTACCGTGCAGCGCACATCTCACGGGGCAGTACGGAATGGATGACATCTACATCGGTGTACCAGTGGTGCTGGGCGCCAACGGGGTCGAGAATATCGTTGAATTAGAGCTCACGGATGAAGAACTAGGTTCCCTGCAAGGCTCGGGCGCCTTCTACAAGGAACAACTCTCCGAACTGCTCGGATACTGAAGCGGCGCATTGATGACCGCTCAACCGGTCGTGTGACTCATGGAGACCACACCTGCCGACTCACCAGATGACGGCGATGTGGTCGAGCGTCATCTCTACCTCGAGCACGACGGTAAACTACTGCTGGTTGATGCTGATGGACATGGGCCGCAAAAGCCAGTACGCGGGCGAGGTGGTGAGGAAGGCTGGCTGCTGCGTCTGCCCACTGAGACGGAGGCGACCAATATGGGCATCCCATGGACGGTCAAACGGACGAACCGCTTCCGTCTCGGAGATACTTGGCATGAGGTGACTCACGCTGTCCCTGACATCGAATGGCCGAAGGAATGGGCGTGGAAGGACAACGTGATTTCTGATTCTGCCGTACACCCCGCAGCTAGGGATTCAGTCTATCGGACGCTGCACAGACTGGTCGCCAAGGTGGTGCTAAGAAATCCTAGTGGGGAAGTTCTGCTACAGAAGGTGAAACGTGGATTCTTCACTGGCCACTGGTCTCTTCCCGGAGGCTTCATCGACTATGGAGAACACCCTCGCGAGGGGGCAGCGCGAGAGTTGGCAGAAGAACTCGGACTGAACCTGAGTTTGTCTGACCCGTCCGGTGAGGCGGGCGAGGTGCGAGCGGGGGAAGATAGCCACATCGTACAGGAGCGAATCTTCACCGCAGAGGGTATCAACTTCGTCTCGTTCAGTTATCTGGTGGATGTCGAGGATGGTCTTGAATTCAAACTCAAACCGGATGAGATCGAGGAAGCGCGCTGGTTCCCGCTCACAGATGCCATGGCGCGCGCCGCTTCGCTGTTTGACATGGAGGCTTTTCGACTCCTGATGGGGGACGACTGATGGCTCTCCCGGACAAATTGGTCAGCGATGAATTGCTGCGTAAGGCGGTCATTGCAGGTTTCGTGGTGGTTCTCGGCGCATGCATCATCAGCCAGGTGATGATGCAACTTGGAGGCGGGCCCCGCGATGAGCCGATGGATTTGTCCGGCCAACTTCCAGAAGGAAGCAACGATTCAGTAGGACCAGTAGCCACCTTCCCAGATGGAATGCCGCCATTCATTTCATGCGGGGGGGTGTTCTATCCCGAGAAGGCCGTGTTCGACATAGGCCTCGCCATTGGTGGACTCTTGTTCTGCTTCATGGGAATTGAGATGTTCCTGCGCACAGAGTCCTCACTCAGAGAATCAGATGGCTCAAACTGGCGACGAGCGGCGAACATCGGGCAACTGGTAACTGCTGGGTTAATCGGTATCTCGATGGTGATGATTACTCGCCACCCATTCAACGTCAGCCTGATGATGCACCTTTTCTACGCGATGAACATCTTCTATGGAACGTTCATCTGGGGCACTTTCCTTACCTTGTCGCGAAGCAAGATTGACGGAGAGTTGACGTGTCTAGGGAAATGGAAACTGAGTACTATTCGATGGGCCATGGTAGCCACTGGATTCATCTCCTTCCAAATGATGACTGCCATGGTTGCAAGTGGGAACATCACCTTGGCTGCAGTCTTTGAGTGGATTCTGACCTTCGCAGCCGAGGGGCAGGCCCTCACTATCCTACCAATTCTCGTCCTCAGCGATTCAAAGAGGGTAGCGGAGACGGAATCATCAGACGAGTGAACGTCACACGGGGACGTACACTGGGTCGTATCCCAGTTGTCCCTCAATCTGAATCTTGGGGAACTCTGTGTTCAGACGCTCTGTGATGCGACCGTTTGCCACAGACCACATATCGATCACCACTGTATCGAGTCGCTTCCCTGTCGGTTCATGCACCCCATATGCGCCTGAATGTGTCCCCGTGACGCGATAGGTGATTACTACGATGTCTCCGGCAGCGATGCAGTCACGGATTTCAAAGTGGAAATCAGGAAACGCGTTCTGCTTGGAGCGGACGTAGTGCTTGTAGTGCTTCAGGTCACCAAGTCCATTCGGACCACCCCGGACGACGAAATCAGCGGAGAATAGTTCGTCAATCAAGTCTGGATTGCGTTGGTTCCATCCATCCTCAACCCAGCGACGGACAATAGCCATGTTTTCCTCTTCACTCACGCTTGTGACCCAGCCACTGCAACTGATGGCGCTATTTCAGCACTCGGTATGCTCAATCGAGGTCCAAATGGGTGCGCGCGGCCGCAAGAGCCGCATCGAGACCGTCTGGATTAGATCCGCCGCCTTGTGCGATGGTAGGGCTGCCTCCTCCGGAACCACCGATGTGACTGGAGATGGCTGATAGCACCTCGGTGGCATCGTGGAGTGCGGAAGCGGGGCTGTCCTCAGTCACGGAAACAAGTAGTTTGCCGCCGTCATCTCTACTGCCGAGCACCGCAACGGTTGGTTGATTGGAATCACGGGTCAGTTCAGCTGCCATGCCCTGCAGATTGCGCAGGTCACCGGAACCCTCCATGATGATGTAGCGAACCCCATCACGCTCCACAGCACCCCCTGAATCACCACCACTGGTCCGTAAGTGAACGATTTCAGCCTCGAGTTGCTCGATGCGCTTCTGCTGCTCCTTCCACTCCTGGAAGAAGCGTTGTACGCTGCGCGGTAGGTCATCGGGTTGTACTCCTAGGACCTCAGATGCCTCGGTCAGAATCTGCTCTTGACGCCGCGCGTGCTCGCGTGAGGTCTCCCCGGCCACAATCTGCAGACGCTCCACCCCGTCTTGAACCGCGCTGCTGCGAATGATGCGAACCTCCCCGACTTCGCCAGTGTTGTCGTGATGCGTGCCCGCGCAGGCTTGGACATCATGCTCCCCGATTCTGATGACCCGGATGCTGGTGTGCTTGGGTGGGCCGCCTTGGTAGAGTTCGAACCCATAGCGTGAGTCGGCTTCCGCGCGGTCAAGTACTGACTTCTCAATGTCGAGGTTGGCCTCGATTATTCCGTTAGCATGGTCTTCGATGACGTCGAGAACATCACGCGTCAATCTCTGAAAGTGGGTGACGTCAAGGCGGGCGTAGCGCTCACCTTTGCTGCTGCCCGCCTGCCAGATGTGCGGGCCGAGCACCGCTCTGGCCGAGCCCCCGATGATATGCACAGAGGTGTGGTGGTCCATCAGTTGCTTGCGCCGTTCCCAGGCGACCTCTCCGGCGACTTTCCCTGCGGGCAGTTCGCCATCTGTGAGGTGGATGATGACCTCGCCTTCGATACGCGTGTCGACCACGTTCACCTGCGCGCCGTTGGCAAGCGTTCCCTGATCCCCCAACTGACCGCCACCGTCGGGATAGAACAGGGTGCGGTCGAGCACAATGGCATGCGTCGGTGAGCCCCTGACCTCGGAGGACAAGTCGAGCCCGTCGACCTCTGCCTGCGTCAACGACTGACAATGGAGGACATTGGCGGCGAACTCCGTCTGGGAGGTGTCGGCGTAGAAGTCTCGTGACGTGGCTGGTATTACGTGTCCCGATGACAGGATTCCGGCTCTTCCACTGGCGCCAGCGGCGGCCTTCGTCTGAGCTGCATGGCGGGCGGCCATCTCGGCACTGAAGCCGACGCGGACCGTCAGATTTGGCCAACCGAGTCGGCGCGCCAGTTCCACCACCATGTCCGGTTGCAAACCTCGCGTCTCTGCCAGTTGAAACAGAACGGCATCATCCACCTCGCCGGCCTTAGCAGGAACATCTCGCAGCGCGGTGCGCACTGCCGCTTCCCCTGCTCTCAGCATCTCGGAGTAACGCTGCTCCTCGAGGTCGAGAATGGCGAGTATTCCCTCGCGGGTCTGAACGAATCCCGATACGTCGAGATTGTGCTCGAAGTGATGGGCTCCGAGTTCAGCGAGTGTCATGTCGATTCCCAACGAGTCGCGCATCCTCAGAGTGCGGCGAGCGAGCATGCGAGCGAGGTAGCCAGCCTTGACGTTGGAAGGCACGAGCGCATCGCCTAGCATGTTGCACAGAGCGTGCATGTGGTCGGGAATCGCATAGATTGCAGCGAGTGGTTCAGCAATAGACTTCAGTTCGTCGAGAGTGAGGTTGACGCCACGAATTGCCAACCGTTCGAGCAACTTGTCGTAGAGCGGGGCCACATCTGTGCCGACATCGATGTTCAAGATGCCAGCTAGGCGTGAGAGTTCGCCAAGAAGGAGGTCAGCATCCACGTTCTCCATTCCAGCGAGGGTGGTATCGAATCCGGATGCCTTACGCAACCATGCGACCGTCTCAGGGTAGATTGATTCGTAGATGGTAGGAGTTCCAGCCGCTGCCCAGCAGAAGCGCTCGAGACCATAGCCGGTATCGATAATCTGTAGGTCCATCTCTCGGTATCGCTCGCCCTTGACCTCGAATTCACCTTCGGGATCCTCTTCGAGATTCATGAACACCAAAGTGGCCAATTCCAAACCACCGACGATGACCTCAACTGCCGGGCCTGCGTTCCCCCCACCAGCCCAAGGATTCTCGACATAGGTGATCTCAGACTCCGATATTCCCAGATGGTTGACGAACAGGTCATCACAGTAGCGCACACATTGGTCAATCCAATAGACTACTTCTCCGTCGTTAGGCCGGTTGAAACAATGATGCGCCATCATCTCAAAAGTGGTCAGGTGACGGCCTGAACGACCTACTGCGGCAACGTCAGTCAGACGAATGCATGGTTGACTGATGGTGAGCGGGTTTGCTGGCGGCGGTACATCTCCCGAGGTCACATGCGGTTGGAAGTCAGCGATGCTCGCTATCGTCAGGTGAATGTCATCACGCCAACGGGCGATGACCGGATATGGGTCAACACGAGAGTGGTTCTGAGCCTCAAAGTAGGAGAGGAAGGCCTCTCGCATACGGTCTTTCAGAGCACGACCACGCTCCGGAAATCCAGAGATGAGGGGGTTGCCGATGAAGGTGTATTCATCCTCGACGGTGTCACCGCATGTCTGGCGACTAGAGTCTCGGCTCCAGAACCAA
>CAXEUS010000199.1:0-10166 GCA_963999385.1 uncultured Candidatus Poseidoniales archaeon
GAGGTAAATCTCGAGATGGCAAGCGACGCGCTGAGGGTAATCGCACTCACTGCTCGACAACTGGGTCCCGATGAGGGCATCGACGATGTTGAACACGTTGAGAACGGTCTGGTGTTCCTAGGTCTCGTCGGAATAATGGACCCCCCGAGGAAGGAAGTTGCTGATGCCATCCTTTTGTGTCACAAAGCCGGGATACAGGTGAAGATGATTACTGGAGATCAGCAGATGACCGCAATGGCAATTGGCAAGGAGATTGGCATCATCGACGACGATTCGAAATTTCTGTCAGCGCGAGAATTGGAACGACTTTCAGATGATGAACTTCGTGAACGTGTTAATGACGTGGCGATGTTCTCACGCGTCACCCCTAAACAGAAACTCCGCATTGTCGAACAGCTACAAGCGAGCAATCACGTCGTTGCCATGACTGGAGATGGGGATAACGATGCGCCAGCACTATCGCGTGCTGACATTGGCATAGCCATGGGCATCAGCGGCACTGATGTAGCCAGAGACGCATCAGACATGGTGCTGCAGGATGATGACTTCGGTACAATCGTGCAGGCGGTACAAGAAGGGAGGAAAGTCTACCAGAACATCAGGAATTTCGTACGATATCAGATTTCAACCAATGTCGCTGCAGTTCTACTGGTGATTATCGCTTCCTTCATTTTCAATTGGCCATTACCACTGACTGCTACCCAATTGCTCGTGATTAACATCCTCATGGATGGTCCCCCAGCGGTCGCACTCGGCGTCGAAAAACGGCACGGGGACGTTATGGAACGCCCTCCACGCGCGCTGGACGAACCACTTCCAAACGGTCCAGATTTGTTGATGATTGGTTTCCTTGGAATCGTGATGGTGTTCGGAACCCTTGCCATCTTCTCACTTGCAGGCGGTTCACTCCCATCCCCGAATACTGTCCCCTGTACTGGTATGGATTTGAACAGCAATCCCGAATTCTTTGACAGCAGTGGATATTGCGACGTCGAGTACTGGGATCAGTACGCTCTTCAGAAATTTAACTACGCCCGCACTGTTGCATTCGCCACGTTCGTCATGTTCCAGTTGTTCAATGTGGTGAACTGCCGTAGCATCGACATCTCGGCTTTCAAACTTGGACTGTTCAATAACCGCGCCATCAGCATTTCATTCGCCATCAGCCTTACAATGCTCCTTTTCATCGTACAGGGTTCGCAACAGATGATTCCGTTGATAGGAATCCCGCTTGGCGATTTGCTCGCTACCATGCCCCTGGAGGCAACAACATGGCCAGTCATCATATTGCTTGCATCGAGCGTGTTCTGGATTGAGGAAGTGCGCAAACTGGTATTCGCCGGTTACCTCCGTACACGCTGACTCCCCAACCGTGCAATCAGGCGGGTTAATCAGGGAGAATGATTGCCGTCCAGATGAGCGCGTGGCATCGGATTCATGGGTATCGACACCCGCTGAAGCGGGATGCCCTGAAGGGTGGCAGGAAGATCTAGGAGAGTCGATTCCAATGTCGTTGAGACAACACCCACGACTGGGGAGCATTGCAAGCAAACTGGCCTCACAACATAGACTCAGTCGCGAGGACGGTTTGTTGATGATGAATGACCCCGACCTTCCCTCAGTCCTTGCACTGGCCGACATCAGCAAACGAGCGCGCTATGGAAGCAGTGTATTCTTCAACTCGAACCTGCACATCAACCAAACAAATGTATGCGTTCTCGCATGCAGATTCTGCGCCTTCAGAAGAGGGGTGTCTGCCACTGATGCGTATTCATTGGACATCGATGAGTACCTTGCTCGCCTCGCACCATTCTCTGAATATATCGACGAGGTGCACACTGTTGGAGGTCTTCATCCAGAGTGGACTATTGAACACTATGAGATGTTATTCAGCTCAATCAAACAAAATTATCCACATGTGTCCGTCAAAGCATTGACTGCGGTTGAAATCAAACATCTGGCGACCATCTCTCACCTATCAATCTCGCAAACACTCACAAGATTACGCGACTCCGGTCTCGACATTCTCCCTGGTGGGGGTGCAGAAATATTGTCAGATGATGTGCGAGACATAATCTGCCGCGGTAAAGAGTCCAGTGGTGAGTATCTACACATCCATCGCACTGCTCATGAACTGGGAATCCCGTCAAACTGTACCATGTTATTCGGTACCATTGAGACGGACGCGGCGCGTGTTGATCATCTAATCAGTCTACGAGAACTGCAAGACGAGTCTGGGGGGTTCCAGTGCTTCGTCCCCTATCCATTCCTACCCGATCACACTCGATTACCTCAAGCGCAACTTGCCAGTGCCAACGAGGTGTTGCGCATCATCGCTGTATCCAGATTGCTCATGGACAACATCCCGCATATCAAGGCATATCGAATGAACATTGGAGACCGATTAGCGCAATTAGCGCTAGGTTGCGGAGCAGATGATATTGACGGGACCGTAGGCCACGAGGAGATCATGCATTCCGCTGGTTCAACCACATCACTCAGCGATGGGCGGTCAGAATTGGCCCGTCTTATCAGAGATGCCGGATACACTCCCGTGCAACGGGATTCCATATACACGAATTTCCGTCGATATCAGGACCCCCCTCCACCGGGTCGCTCGCAATTACCTGTTGCCAATCAGATTGTTGCCGGTTGACCCGAAGGGAGATGTAGGCGTGGCATCAGAGGCGGCGCACTGAGTAATATGGCTGCGCACTGGACGAAGGTCATCGGGCGCGTATCGTTCGTGAATTGCGACCCCCTCTATCACGCGCTTCCTGACTCGTGGTCAATCCTACCAGCTCCTCCCGCGTGGCTCACAGGACACCTGTTGCGTAGAGATTGCCTAACTGCACCGATTCCAACCGCTGACTATGCAGACCACCATGAAGAACTGCAACTACTGAGTGGTTTGGGCATTCTATCCAACGGGCCAGTTGGGAGCGTGTTGTTGTTCTCCAGAACGCCAGTCGAGCAGATTCGAGATGTGGCATTACCCTCCGACTCATCTACATCCAGCAGGCTACTAATGCACCTGCTTGCGTCTCGTGGGATTGAACCTCGTCAACATAACATGGGCCCTGATTTAGATGAAATGCTGTCAAGATGTGACGCAGCACTTTTGATTGGCGATCGAGCATTGGATGAGGCGGAGCGAAATCCCCAGTTGGTGGCTATGGACCTAGGGGCTGAATGGAGAGATGTCACAGGAAGTCCGATGGTATTCGGTGTGTTTGCAGCAAGAAAGGATGCCCCATCAGATGAATTGGAGGAGGTGTCCGAGATTCTCAAACTGCAGTTGAGATGCTTCACAGAAGATGTGAAGTTTCGTTCTGCTGTTCTTACATCTACCGCCAAGCGCAGCGGGTTCAGCATCGAACGCGTATCGAACTACTTCGATGAGGTTTTATTCGATGTTGGTGAATCTGAAATCGTTGGACTTAACAAATTCCTGGTTGATGTATGTGACATGCATGATGATGTTGAGTGGTTCGGCTAATCACTTCTTTCGACGACGTACTGGACGGCGCCTTTTCTTCGGCGCTGGTGGCGTCTCCTCATCATCCGCGTCATCAGAATCTGGTACTGGTTCCAGTGGTTGCTGAACTACAGGTGGCTTCGAGGTAATCATGGATAATGCATCCTCGATTGACTTTGAATCCCAGGACCGCCCTTCCGCGCCATCATCCACCGAACTCTCTGCTGCTAGTTCTGCTGCAATTCTCATTGACGGATCAGATTCATCCACATCTACAACATCGGGTGGTTCTTCGTCATGGACATCTTCGTATTCAGCCTCTGATTCAACAGCCTCTTGTTTGACCACTTTTCTGGTTCGCCGCTTGTCAGGAGGGGGCCTTCCAGGCTGCTGTCTAGCAATTCGACCAGGGGGGGGTCCTCGCGCTGCCACAGCAGATACTGTATTCGTGGATTCAGGAATCGATTGTTTGAATTCGTCTGCACCATATCCTGGATACTCGTCTATTGACGACGACTGGGGGGATTCTTCATCATCACCGTACTCATCGAATTCCTCGTCGATTGATTCATACTCGAAATCAACCCTATTACGCAACCTGACAATCACAAGCAGAATAGTTGTGAGTATCACGAATGCAGCCGCAACAGGAACTGTATTACCTGACAACCATTCAATAATCAAATCTAGGACCTTATCATCTCGCGGGGGGTCTGCCTCAACATAGAGTACGGACTCTGGACTAGACTTCGCCACCGCCCCACTGTCGTACTCAAGGATCCCCTCGTGATAGAAGAGTAACCGTACGGGCCATTGTGGAGCAGCCATTGCCACCGTTCCGGCAGGTGATGGGATACCGAGGTCGTAACTGAGGTTGTACGGCTTGCTGAGGGAATTTGATAGAGTGAGTTCGACCGTCCATCTCACCTCGATACGAGTCTGCGTGTCAATCGTCCCCGTTCCAATCAATCCAACTTTTCCATTGCAACTAACCATCCCACCCAATACGGCTGCTTCATCGACAGTTAGAACATTCACCCACGCGTTGAGGATTTGTTGCTCGTCCATGCCCTGGCAGAGCATTCTATCTATTCGATTAGCTTCCCCATTGTCCACCTGGCTATCATCGTGAATTGAGTGGGCTGCCAGTTCACGCAACCGGTTACTCTGTGTCAAATTTAGTTGGACATTATCAGAAATAAGTAGGCGGGCGCCGACTGCGGTGATGGATATTGTCCGAATCAGATCCACATCGGGATCTGAGGCGCAATTGACACCGCTATCGCAAATGTTGTCATATTCGTCCGGGACCCCATCCCCATCGTCATCTGAGTCTCTTGAATTCGAGATGCCATCTTCATCCAAATCACTGTCAGCAACTCCAGTTCCTGAAGGCCATCGATCCATGGAATACAGAGCCACAACTTTGCCATTAGATGGTACAGCAATCTGGCGCTGGTTCGGTTCAACTGAGAAATCTGTAGCTTTATGACCGAGCTCGATGGTGCTTACAAGAGACCACGTTGACGTTGCGTACATTACGATTCGAGGAGAGGCTAGTTCTGTAAGCAACCAGATTTTGCTGCTGTCTGGACCCCATTCAAAACTCTTTGAATCCGCTCCTAGGTGTACGGTTGTAACGAGACTATGATCGGATACTCGTCGAACCTGCATCAATGTCCCACTTGTCCAAACAATCCACTCTGCATTCGGTGAAATAGCGCAATCTGAGATAGCTTCATCTGAATTCCATGTCTTCACAATCGATGAACTACCTCGATCCCAGACATTGATTACCCCATCACCACCCCCTGTGAGCAGAAGTTGTCCGTTAGGTGAATGACTGATACATGTGACTCGTTCGGAGTGCCCGCCGCCGAACCGATTCTGCTCGTTTCCTGATGATATCTCATATTCAATCACCCCGTCCCCATCGTTGGCGACAGCAAACACCAATCCACCTGGTACGAATGATATCGAATCGACATCCCTTCCCTCCTCAGTGAACATTACTCGCGACCATCCACTAGTTTCATACACAGAAACGGCAAGTGTACTTTGGTAAGGACTGTCTAAGCCAACAACGAGATGGGAATCGTCGTCCGTGAATGCCAAGGAACGTACAACATCCGTGGGATTCAAGGTAACCAGCATTCGCCGACTCTCCACGGTAGTGATGACGATATCATAGTGGTATGATGACGCAAGTAGTTCCCCGTCATTCGACCATGCGACGACAGCCGATAGCCCGGCATCTCCGGGAGAAACAAGCCCGCCACTGTATGCGAATCCTGATGGCGATTCAGCCGATGCCACCGAAACTAGAGGCAGCAGTAACGGGATTATGAGAATGAATCCCAGACTACCTCGCATGCGCACATTGCTCCCGTCCTTAGACGGGAGGTGTCCTTCCTGACTAAGAACTGTTCTTAGCAATTCAGCAACCACGTCCAAATCTCTCAGTTTGACGATGTCACCGACCACTGAAGTCAGTAACGATTTACTTAGACCCAATGAATTCAATCTCATCTGTATTGAATTCTTCATTCACCATACCAGATTCCTGTCCTTCTCGTAGAAATCGTCGCACGCTGTCACGACCGTCCTCCCCATAATCGAGGGTGCGTTGATTCACATACATCTGCACGAATCGTGAATTGGTCTGTTCATCGATACCCCTGCCCCACTGACGAGCGAAGTCCAATGCCTCATCGGGATGAGCCAACGAATGCTCTATGCTTTGAGCGACCCATTTCGTAATCTGTTCCATTAGTTCGTTACCGAGGTCACGGCGGATGACGTTTCCTCCTAATGGCAATGGCAACCCCCCGGTACGTTCCTGCCACCAGATCCCCAAATCAAGGAGGCACTCCAGTCCATATTCCGCGTACGTCAGTTGACCCTCATGGATGATTACGCCGCTATCAAACTCTCCATCAATCACCCGTGGAATAATTTGATCGAATGGCACCTCAACGACCTCCACCTCACCCCATGCTAATTTCAGGGCCAAGTGAGCGCTCGTTTTTAGACCAGGGATGGCAATTCTAGAATTGCGTGCCGCTTCTGATGAAATTCCCGACCGTGCTACAATCATGGGCCCGTATCCTTCACCCATCGAGGCACCGCAATTCATCAAGGCATAATCAGAGGCAACATCGGGGTATGAGTGGATTGAGATGGCTGACACCTCGTAGGTCCTCTCCTGAGCTGCGTGGTTAAGTGTCTCAATGTCCAATAGCACGTGCTGAAATCGATATCCTGGGGTATTGAGCACTCCCGTAGTCAAGGCATGGAACATGAATGCGTCATCGGGGTCGGGTGAATGTCCGATGCGTATGGTGCGAGGCTCGCTCATCGTGATGTGGCGCCTCGCTACTCCCTCTCAATCTTCCGTCGCCCACTCCACGAGTAGAACTAGCGATGGACATCCTCAAAGACCAGTCCCCACGACCCGAAACGGGGACACACATGGTTGACGCGTCTCGACTTGGGATACATCAGGGGCAACTTGGTCCAATTTGTGACTACTGCAGTGCTCGACTAACCTTCGGTCAAGCATTGGTCATCGATGATAAGTGGGCATGTGACGAATGCTATCGTGAGGTGACGGGGGCAGAATCATCTGTGGATGGTAAGCATGTCGAGGGGCTTCCCATCGATTGATACGGCGCGTTCATGAACCGTCGACCATTACAACACCCTATCGTGGTGGTTCGATGGTCGAAAGCAGTTGGGCAAGAGCGGCGCATCGCTTCCATTCATGGTATGAGCGTGTGCCCGCTGGCGAGTTCTGGTACCCGCCGCGTCTACGAAATCGCGAGTGGATGTTCATGGGATGGGGGCCAAAACCCCCAGATAGGCATCGGTCATTTGACTCGCGTGCTGATCTAATCACCCACATCCGCAGAGTAGCACCTCATTCCAGTTTCTACTCGACCGCATACTACGACCAACCCACAGAGCGAAAGATGGATGACAAAGGATGGAAAGGAGCTGACCTAATCTTTGATCTTGACGGCGACCATTTGAGCGAGGTGGACCCATTCGACTTCCCTTCAATGCTAGATACAATACAGGGTCAGGCGCACAGGCTGTGGTATGAGTTCCTACAACCCGAATTCGGATTCGATGAACAATATCTACAACTCACATTTTCTGGACACAGGGGATTCCACCTACACTATCGCGAGCCTACATTCTGGCAACTAGACAGTTCAGCTAGACGAGAATTGGTATCCCACATAAGGGGACAGGGCGCAGATGTATCGGTACTTCGCAGCGGACCGGAATGCGGATGGAAAAGCAGAATCGAGAATGGTATCGATGTAATGCTGGGGCAGTTAGACGTCGCAGCTGAGGATAATCCGGAGGGGCGACATATGCTAAGGCACCTCATGGCGGTCATCAATGAGCGTGGAACTGCATCGAATTCACAACTCGGGAAGGTGGGGATTCGGAGGATGCGGACATTGTCAAGCAAAGTTCAGCATCCAGAACGCCGTGAACGCATCCTAGCAGGAAACACGAAGGGACTCAAGGACCATGAGACATTGTTCCTTGAGTTGGTAAAAGGCGACAATTCAATCGTCCTCTCGGCTGGTGGTGAAACCGATGAAGCTGTGACGCTGGACATCAAGCGTGTGATTCGATGGCCGACCGGATTGCATGGTAAAAGTGGCCTGCAAGTTACAGAATTCCCATTATCCCGACTAGATCCAGATGAACAGGGGCGATTCGACTCGTTGACTGAGGCAGTGCCACGGTTCGATGACCGGCTCAGCACCCTTGAGGTTACTGTGGAGCGCGCCGTTGCGCGCATAGGAACTGAGGAATTGGAACTAGAACGTGGAGACCATGTCGAGGTAGGTGCGAACATGGAGACGTTTCTGACTCTCAAGGGCTGGGCATCCCCCCTCAGCGCAATCAGTAGCGAAAGTAGCACCTAAGTGCTGTCAGGGCCATCTTAGTCACGCGCTGCGAGCCAATGTTAAAGGAGAGGCGAATCTCACATTGATATGTTGAGGTGAGCCGTTGGCGTTCCGTAAGAAACCGAAGAAAGGCAGTCTGCCACCATCCCCCGATGGATTGCCGTTGCCACCACCCCCCGGGGCAATGCCGCTCCCCCCTCCTCTTCCCGATGAACCACTAGTCACTGAGGAGATGGAGAATGATGGCCAATCTCTCGATGAATCCGGTGTTGAAATCAATGACGAGATTGATGAGGGAATTGAGGTTGAGATTGTCGATGATGACGATGACAGTTACTCCGATCTCTGGGAGAAGCGATCTGAAAAGACACTACCTCAGATGTATGGGCATATCGACCGGCTAGGAAGCGGTGAAATTGGTACACTTCTCGAGAGGTACTCGGACAGATTCGGGCACGAACTCGACCGTGAAATCATCGTGATGCGTAAACAGGAGTTGGAGGCTATTCGAGACACTGCTCCCGTAGTAGAAATAATTTCCACCCCGGATGATGAAGAGTCCGACGAGGATGATGAGGAGCAACAGGTGTCAGAATCTGACGATGGTGCCGACCTTGATGCGGAACTCGAAGCCCAAATCCGCGCCAAGTTGGCCGATGTGGACCATAAGATTCGACCGTTACAACAAAAGTTCAAACTGGCTAAACAACGTAAACAGCATTCGAAGGTGCAGAAACTCGGTGGTAAGCTGAAACCTTTGGTTGCTCAGCGGAAGAAACTCAAAGCGGTACTTTCAGGTGAAGCCTCTCCATCTACCCTGAAATCCAAAAAGAAGGTTGAACCTGAACCAGTTGCCAGCCATGATGATGCTGATGATGGAGACCGGTTTGAGGAATTCTTTGTCGTAGTCAATAACCTGCTCGGGGAAATGCCAGATGAGTTCGTATCGGCATTCGTTCAGACAAAGAACTTCCAATTCTTCCAGAAGATTGGAGAAGACCCTGCGGGAGCGAACAAAAGAGAACGCAAACGATTCTTCAAAATGGTGAACAAGGAGCTAGGTGACATGCCAGAGGATATGTTGCAGAAGTTCTCGGAATCTGCGGACTTCGAGTTGTTCCTGATGATGGGTGAAATATACGGGTGATCACGTGGGATTATTGGAAAAGGCTGGACAGATACAGACAGATGGGGCCAAGCCCGCCCCTAAGAAGAAAGCAGCTAAGGCGGCGAAGCCGAAGAAGGCGAAGAAGAAGGAAGTAGTTTCCATAGAGGATGAATTGGATGATCTCGACTTAGGTGGGTCGGATGGGGGAAGTCGCGCGCTACCTGATGAGTTCGTGCGCGCTGGTAAACCGGCCCAGTTCGCACGAGCTTTGATTGACCTATTGGTTACCTATGGGTGGATGATCCCCCTGATCGCCATGACTGCATATGGATCCTTCTTCGATCCTACCTACTTTGTTGTTGGAGGACTCCTAATCACCATCTTCAATCTCATTGTGTTGCCTATTATGGCCAATCGAACTATCGGGAACTTCGTATCAATCACCAAGTTTGTCACTCACACAGGGAATCCGCCATTCTTCCTGCACCTCACTTTACGAGGATTAAACTTCGGATTTTTCGGATGTGGAGTGGGTGCACTGATGTTTGCATCTGGTTCATCCGGGGATAGCCGTTCAGTTGCTCTCGGTATCGGGTTTGGGATGCTGGCAATCTGCTTTGCGGACTACGTGGTCAAGAAGGTGCGTCAC
>CAXEUS010000200.1:0-4586 GCA_963999385.1 uncultured Candidatus Poseidoniales archaeon
AAACGATTGCAGGCAATCGAACGCGCACCGCTAGTATCCCTGCTCGAGAGAGGGGGGCGTATCGACGAATGGATGCCGCTCGACCGATTGGATCCGTTGCGCCAGGGCGGCGCACGGCTGTACGCTGCTCCCGACCTACTCGCCCGCAGCGGCAGAACATGGCATCTAGTACGCATCTCGGCACAGATTGGGCGGCGTGAGCCTTCCGAAACACAGCGTCTGGAACTGGGGATGCTGCTGGCGTGGGCTTTGGAACAGCCGGGGCTCCCCCGGGAGCCTGTGAGATTCATCATCCACAGAATTGGCTGGAGAGGCCATCGCTGGCTCTCTTGGCGCCAGCGCTGTTCTGAGACATGGCTGAGGGAATCACGTACTCTCGTCGAGCATGACCTAGACGCGCTGTCGCAGGCACGTTGGAAAATGGGCACGTTCACGGAACTGGAACTGCTGCCGACAACTGATGAAAGGCAAATCTGTCGCGGCTGTGGTTATCGGGAGATTTGCAGCGGAGCGACTCGCGTGCTAGCAGGTAATGCCCCGTCACAGTCCTGAGACAAGGTCGAGCAGGACACTACCGGGGTCCTCAGCCTTGGTGACTCCGCTCGCCAGCAGAACACCCTCTGCTCCGAGTTCGATGGCTGTGGCAACATCCGCACCGTTCTTGACGCCCGCTCCGCAGAGCACGCGTACGTTCGGATTGACCTCCTTCACCGCGGCTACGGTGCCTGAGATGATCTCCGGGTCTGCAGTGGTGACCGAGATGTCACCGCCTATGAGTTCGGGCGGCTCGACAGCAATCATGGTCGGATTCAGGGCTGCGAGGGCTCTGGCCTCGTCGATGTCTGCAGCGCAGGCGCACACCGGGAATCCTTCGGGAAGCTGTGCCAACAGAGCCTCGACGTGCTCGAGCGGTACCTTGTGCTCGGCGTGGTTGATGATTGTACCACGCGCGCCGCGCCCAATCGCGGTGTCGGGGTTGAGCCAGCCGGTGTTCGAGCCCCAGCCGACCGGGTCGAGATGCTGGGACCAGACAGCCAGTCCAGGGGCGGCATCCCACACAGGTGCGAGATCGAAGGGGGATGTGACCGCCACGAATTCAGCTACGCCGGTGGCCTGTTCGGTGGCCTGCATCTCACGCGCCAACTCCTCCGCAGCGGCTCCCTGAGCCGACTCGTAAGTCTTGAAATTGACAACTATGAGCGGTTTCATCGAGTCACGTCCACCTGAAGGGGATTGTTGAACCTGCCGTATCACTCGCTGGCTTCGAACGTGCCACCGGTCTGCACATGGCCTGCGGGCACTGTTGCGCGATAGTCCACGACCACATCTGTGAGGTGAGCGCCTTCGCCGATGTTCGCCGATTCTCCGATAAGACAGTTCTCGACAATGGCACCAGACCCGATGCACGCACAACGGAGAACCGAACTCGTGCTCACGCGCGCTCCCTGCCTGACCTCCGCTTCCTCTCCGATGGCACTCGCCTCGGTTTCTCCTTCCACTATGGAGTGAGCACCAATCCAGGAGCCGGACGCGTCAGGCTCTCCGCTGCTCCAACGACGCCCGGCGAGGCATACCTGCATCGCTTCGAGCCACGACTCGGGCGTTCCCGCATCGACGAAGTGACCCTCGAATGCGAACCCGTTGAGCAGCCCCTCGGCGGCGATGGGGGTGAACACGTCGCGCTCCATCGAATGAGCTCCGGCGGGCATGCGCTCGAAAATCTCCGGCTCGAGTATGTAGCATCCAGCGTTGATCATGTTGCTGCACGCCTCCTCAAGCGACGGCTTCTCTTGGAAGCGGTGAATCCTGCCATCGTCACGGATGTCGCACACCCCGAAGCGGGTCGGGTCTTCCACTTCCCACAGAGATATGGTCGCCAATCCGCCTTGAGAGCGGTGGAAATCGAGCATTTCAGCGACGTTGACGCTGGACAGCAGATCGCCGTTCATCACGGCGAAAGTCCCGGTAAGATGGTCGCGGCAGTTGCCGATTGCGCCACCTGTGCCGAGCGGCTCGAACTCCTCGATGATGCGCACGGGGTATGAGATGTCCATCTCTGCGAAGTGCTCGCGCATCTGCTCGATGCCGTAGCCTGCAGCCACCAACACCTCGTCGACCAGTCCGTCGGGCAGCGATTCGACCACCCGTTCCAGCAGCGTGCGGTCAAGCAGCGGAAGCAATGGCTTGGCCACATGGTTCGTCCACGGACGCAACCGGGTACCGAATCCGCCAGCCAGCACGACGACCTGCATAGCACTCCCTAGTGTCCGCGTCAGCGTCCCCCATTTGAAGAGTTAGTCTGTCCGGCAAAGGTGCATAGGTAGTCAAACGCAGTTCCGAATTCACGTTGGCGCGCAAATCAATCATATACGAGTGTAAACGAATGAACATCATGACCGCAGCGCGCGCGCGCACCCTCGCATGCGTGATGGGACTGTTGTTACTCGCAGTTCCATGGACGGTCGTATCAGCCGGGCAAGATGATGGGGAGCCATATATCGAGTTCACCTTCACCCCGCATCAGGAATACTACGACGTGTTCGACGACGAATCGGCAGCGGAGAACGTGACCATTCGTTTTGCAGCAAAGAACACCGGAGTGGAAATGCAAAACTTCAGCATGGAAATGCGACTATGGGCTTCTGACAATCCAGGATATAATTTCATGTCAATGGACTACTCGAACTTCGTAGCCACAATCCAATTATCTCACGAGTGGCTCAACAACACGGAATACGTGATTGAAGTCACAACTTACCGTGTCGAGTATCCAGATGGTCAAGACACCCCCGTATTCCATGAACTGGCCAACGATTCACGCACTTTCAACATCGGCAAGGAGCCAGATCCGCAACCACTGGAGTTTCTCGGACTCACATGTGCGTTGGGTGACGATGGCGAGCATGAGCAAATCGACGATGGTGCGCACGTATGGGAGATGATGCTAGAGGACTACGGATCCTACGCTCCAGAACTTCCATCCGTTCTAGGTATTCTGGAATGCTATCTCTCAAATCCCAATGAGGTCGATGTAGCAGTCAACCTCACCTTTGAGATAACGGGACTGAGCGACGGACCGGGATTTGATGCTGGATGGCTACCCGATACCAACATCGGGAAAGATAATGCCTCGAAGGAACTCAACATAAGTCTAGATTGCGGATCGCCGTCGTCATGCGAAGTGACCAATGGGAAGATAACAATCAATGTTGATATTCACGCTCAAGACAAGGCGAAATGGAGCGGCAACTCCGTCAACTACGACATCTACTATTCAGTGGGAGAGAATGTAACAGCGCCTGCACCTGTTCCAGGATGCATGGATGAGAGTGCGACCAACTTTGACGTGAACGCAACAGTCGACGATGGGAGTTGCATCTATCCCCCAGTACCACCCACCTGTCTGTTGTGCAACCTCACTACGGAAATTCCCGGCAATGTATCTGTGAACACGTCCGCTACATTCTCTGTCGACGCCACCGGGACCGAAGGATGGCAGTTCTACGGTGGTGAGTCCGTATATTGGGACTTCAACGGCACTATCATCCAAGGCGCCGTGGTCGAACACACCTTCACCAGCCTCCCTGATGAGGGCACTAGCAACGTGACTGTCTGTGTGCAGTTCCTCTCAGGGCCTGAAGTATGCCAGACAGAGACTATCACGGTCAATGAAACGCTCACAGGATACGTTGCACACTCCAGTCAACTTCAGTCAACTACCATTGAGGAAGGGGGGGGCGTCTATTTCTCGGCCAACGTCATGGGCGGGCTAGCACCATACAGCTACGAATGGCAATTCGGTGATGGCACGTCGTCCACCAATGAATCGCTGGTACACGAATTCGCAGAGCCCGGCGAGTACAATGTGACCGTCGTCATCACGGACGCACGGGCCGACCAGGTCACCCTTGGCGCCGTTGTGGAGATTATCGAAATCAAGGAGGAGCCGGTGGTGGTGGAGGTTGACACCAGTGACACAACAGAAGACACACTGGGTGATGTGGAGCTGACGAGCGCCGCACTCGCTGGAGGTGGAACGCTGGCACTGATTCTGCTCACCGGCTACAATGGAAGGAAATCTCGTGACAAGATGCTGAATAAAGCCAAAGTCAAGGCACACAAGAGGGGCATCTCGCATGCTGATGCCATCTGGGGAGATGACAGGCTCTGATGCTCACTCCTCTCCACCAATCAATTCCTTGACCTGCGCATCGTATCGTGAACGGGCCTCGGGATTCGACCTCAGGAACGCACGTCCTGACTCATCCACGGAATCCTCCGGCCGGGTCATATCCCTATGAGCCAGCCCCGGTCGGATTTCCTTCAACTGCTCGAGGTAGCGTTGCTCTGCCTCAGCACTGACTCGATGGCGGAAGGGTTCCGATTCTACCACTGGTTCCTCCTTTGAGAGATACCACCTGATCAACAACAGCAGGAGCGCTCCGAGGCCTATCCAGACGATCGGTTCGACCATGATTCACTCAACCTCTTGATCAAATTCAATCGCGGCAAAATTGAACGCTACAGCGGTGAGAATACCGAGGCCAACAAAGACCCACCAACCAAGGACAAATTCATTCAAAGAG
>CAXEUS010000201.1:0-2358 GCA_963999385.1 uncultured Candidatus Poseidoniales archaeon
AAGTTCTCTTCATGCAGACTACCCAAACCTCGGTCACGGATTCCGATGGCAACACGACGACGACTAATGTCTCAAACGTCACCCTCTGTGCCGCGTATGTCCCTAGGGACATCGCTCCTGACGAAGCATCTTGGAAGGCAGAGGTCAATGCTGTTACATGGCCGAGTTATTGCACCGAGATAGTCGGGTTGTAGAAATTGGACTCCCTGGCGCCCACCTCAGAAGATTGATGACGACTGAGCGAATCGCTCATCTATGCCTCTGGAGCCTGGAGACAGCGCCACCGCATTCAGTTTGCCGAACGCCCACCCGAGTCTAGGGAACCCCAGTATGAATTTGTCAGACGTACTCACTGAGAAGGGGGCGGTAGTCGTGTTCTCCTGCCTGCATTGCCCGTATGTCGTGGGGAACCACGGGAGGATCGATGCTCTCGCCGCCCGCGCTGCCACAGAAGGGATGGGTTTCGTGGCCATCAACTCAAACGCCGCTAACCCTGCCTACGAATCCGACTCTGCATCCAACACTCGCCGTGCCTGTGAAGCGGGGGTGACATACCCATTCCTCATCGACACCGACCAATCGGTATCGACAGAATGGGGTGCTGAGCGAACGCCGGAGTTCTACATTCTCGACGGGGATGGAACCGTGGTATATCGCGGCCGCTATGACGACTCGCCAACCAACCCTCAGCAGGCTACAACGAATGACCTGATGGACGCCCTCGAGGCGCATCTGGCCGGTGGAGAGGTTACTCACTCGCGCACCGAGTCCATCGGATGCTCGGTCAAGTGGGTCTATTGATTCGCAAACGAATCAGTATTGTTCGATGACCAGCGTTGTGTGCGTCTCGACAACCGCCGCTTCAGGAGCAGTCAGCCAGATGCGGTCGAGGAGCTCCCTGAGTGATTGAGTATCATCAACAGATACGACTAGCAACAGGTCACAATCGAGCCCACCACCAACCTCGTAGCAGGTTAGTACACCGCTCCAGGTGGCAATCTCTCCAGCAAGCGTGCCGACTTCCGTGCCTGGCCCCAACTTGATGCGCACGAGCGCCGACAACCCGATACCTCTCTCGATGATCGTGTAGCGCTGGATGGTACCTTCCTCGAGTTTACGCATGCGGGTACGCACGGTACGTTCGGACACACCAACTTCCCCTGCGAGGTCCACATAGGACATTCGCCCATTCTCTCGAA
This sequence comes from uncultured Candidatus Poseidoniales archaeon, assembly GCA_963999385.1. Taxonomy (GTDB): domain Archaea; phylum Thermoplasmatota; class Poseidoniia; order Poseidoniales; family Thalassarchaeaceae; genus JAKUTA01. Next base: position 1,200 of record CAXEUS010000201.1, read on the forward strand.
GTCTGTTCAGCAGCGCGCGGTCGGTCTCATCTACACCCATATTTCATCTTCAGCACATATCCTATTTCAAACCTGTTCCTATCCGGTCTACATCCACATTAACCCCAAATCACCCCTGATACCGGAAAAACATCCACGATTCATGTAAATTTACCTCATTGGAAATTCCAGAGGGAAATCACCCATTTCATTGATGTTGTTCCCGGGTGAATGAATCTGAAAACGAGGAAAATAAATCCACATGGTTCATATGAGCCGGGCGGGTCGAACGCCCAATGGTGACTACGCAAGGGGCTCAGGGTCAGTTGCGTGTTCAGGAGTTCCTCGACGACGTGGCCGACCTTGATGTATGCAAGGAACACCTCCAATGGTACAATGTCGACGTGGCCACATTGCTCGAAGGATGTCGTATCCTCGGACACACTACAAACTCCAGGGACGGGTCTGCTATCCTCTTCCTAGACTCCAGCGTTGTCATTTGCAATCCTAAAGCTGGCAAGATACAGCATTACCCGAAGAGCATGGTACACTGCTTCGTCGACGATCATCGAACTGGAGAAGAGACAGCCAAGGATGGAGTTGTTTTCTCTGTGGAATTGTTTTCCATATCCCCGCGCGAGGAAGAGTTGTGCTTCATGCTCGAGTGCCAGAAAGAACACGAAATTCCCACAGCGCAGCGCGAGGCAGCACGCTGGCTTGGCTGGTTGAATGTCTGATGCGGCTACCGCAACCAAGATTGACCGCGGCGAGCAGTTCACTCTGAGTGGAAAGAATGTCAACCGGCGAGATAACCGATCTCCGAGCGCGACAAGTGCTCGACAGTCGCGGTAATCCAACCATCGAAGTCGAGTGCAGTCTATCGGGTGGAGTAGGTGGCAGGGCGATTGTACCGAGCGGCGCTTCAACCGGTCAGCACGAATCTCTGGAACTACGCGACGGCGATGGGTCCCGCTTCAGCGGCAAAGGAGTTCTAGGTGCGGTCTCCAACGTCAACACTCAGATTCGCGACGCACTCATCGGCAGGTCAGTGACTGACCAGCAGCAGATAGATCAGATTCTGCTCGAACTTGACGGAACTGCGAATAAGTCCAGTCTTGGAGCCAATGCGATGCTCGGCGCATCGCTCGCCTGTCTGCATGCGGCAGCAGCGCAAGCCGAC
>CAXEUS010000202.1:0-6725 GCA_963999385.1 uncultured Candidatus Poseidoniales archaeon
CTGGAATCGAATGGCGAGCGCGTGTGCCGAGGCATTTGCTGAAGGAGCCGCGGGGTCAGTCATCACCCATGGCACTGACACGATGCACATCTCTTCCGCAGCAGTCGCGTACGCATTCTCCGGGGATGGTGGCAAACCTGCAGGAAGAATTGCATTCACCGGATCTCAAAGATCATCCGATCGCGGCTCCACGGATGGTGCACAGAATCTGATTGCTGCCGTTCACTGGGCTGCTCACGGTCCAGACCCAGCAGGGGGTTGTGCCGATTCCACCGCCGTGATTATGCACGCCGGTTCCGATGATGGTGTGATGGCCGTTCACCCTGGTTGTGCCGTACGTAAGGACCACTCATCACGCAGGGATGCGTTCCAGAGCGTAAACCAAGAGCCACTCGCCGTGGTGACCGTGTCTCAGGATGGTGCTGAGATATCTCTGGACGACGGTTATGCATCCCGATGCCAAGAGGCGGAATCAAGAGAGGTGTGTGAATCACCTATTCCATTCTCGGAGGATGTTCGCGTCTTACAATTAGTCGCTGGCTCGCAGCTCTACGCCGACCAGATTGAGTTGGCAGGCAGTTCGGGATACGACGCAATTCTGTTCCATGGAACTGGACTCGGGCACTTGCCACTCGATGACCCGGGTGATGCTCCAGAGAATACAGCCGTAGAGAATGCGCTGGCAGCATACGTGTCTGGAGGAGGAGTCGCGGTGGTCACCACACAGTGCATTCGCGGACCGATACATCTCGACGTCTACAGCAAGGGGCGTGATCAGCAGGGAATGGGTGTACTCGGACACGCATCCACCGCCTCGCCGGAATCAGCATTGACCAAGTTACACCACCTGCTCAGCCGCGGTGCTGCAGGAGATGACCTAGCGGCTGCATGGGATGCAGACCTCGTCGGAGAGAACCCTGACACGATTTAACAGAATTAATCAATTGAAAAATCACTAATTCAATTGAGGTATTGTAGAGGTTGCCCAGCCGCTTTCGTGATGGACCGGCAGTATACCCACGCCTGTGTGAGCCCCCCTGCACGCGGTAGTTCGGAACTCTCCGAGGACCTTGCATTTCGCCGCAAGCAGGCCGAAGGGGGAGGAGGGCAATCGAAGGTCGATGAACTGAGAGCGGCGGGCAGGGGAACAGCCCGCGAGCGACTCGATACACTCCTAGACGAGGGTAGCTTCGTCGAGGTGGATACCTTCGTCACCCACCGCAACCAGGAGTTCAACCTGCACATGCACCCGTTCGAGGGTGATGGGGTCGTGTGCGGGCACGGTTCGGTCGACGGAAGGCGGGTGTTCTGCTTCTCACAGGACTTCTCGGTGTTCGGCGGTTCGATGGGTGAGATGCATGCACTCAAAATCACCAAGGTGGCCGAAATGGCCGAGCGTGCTCGCATCCCACTCGTCGGCATCTGGGATGGTGGAGGCCAGCGGGCGCACGACGGTGTCCATTCGCTCGCCGGCACGGGAGAGTTACTCGACCGATTGGTCGCTTGCAGCGGCAGGATTCCAATGATCAGTCTTGTGCTAGGCTCAGTTGTGGGCGTGTCTGCACTGGCCGCTAGTCTGGCTGACTTTGTGGTGCTTGGTTCCGAGCACGGACAACTGTTCCTCTCCAGTCCATTGGAAACCGAAGAGACCGCCACTGCTGAGATGACACCTGCAGAACTCGGGGGGGCGGAAGTACACGCCAGCCGTTCGGGAATCGCTTGCCTCGTGGCCGAGGGAGAAGAGGATGCGGCCAACATAGTGGCTGAACTACTCTCATTTCTACCGGACCACTGCATGGCTGAACCACCGGAGCTCGGAGGTCCTGACGACTCGGAGCGTAGTTGCCCCGAACTAGTCTCAGTCGTTCCCGACGACCCAAACCGCCCGTATGACATGACGAAGATTGTGACCGCGGTGGCCGACGAAGGGGAATTCGTAGAATTGTTTCCCAACTACGCTGACAACATCGTAGTCGGGTTCGCCCGGCTCGCCGGCTGTCCAATCGGAATCATCGCCAACCAGCCGAAAGTACTCGCCGGCTGCCTTGATATTGACGCGAGCATCAAGTCAGCGAGGTTCATCCGTACGTGTGACTGTTTCAACATCCCTTTGCTCACATTTGTAGACGTACCCGGTTTCCTCCCCGGAACGGTACAGGAGTGGGGTGGAATCATTCGGCATGGTGCCAAACTTCTCTACGCATACGCAGAGGCAACGGTTCCTAAACTCACTGTAATCACCCGCAAGGCCTACGGAGGCGCATATCTCGCAATGTCCTGCAAGCACCTCCGCTCCGACTACAACGTCGCCTGGCCATCCGGGGAACTCGCGGTCATGGGAGCTGAGGGCGCGGTAGCCATCATTCACCGCCGCGAACTGAAGGCTGCTGAGGATTCCGCCACCACCCAAGCAGAGATGGTCGCCGATTACAAGCGTAAATTCGGTGACCCATACGTTGCAGCAAAACACGGCTGGCTTGACGATGTCATCGACCCCATCGAGACCCGTACCCGACTCATTCGCGCACTACGCCTGCTACGTAGCAAGCGGGAACTGCGACCTCCGCGCAAGCACGGAAACATTCCGCTGTGACTGAAATCAATCGGGTGGGCTACCACGCCAGTAGGCGAGCAGTAGAGCACCGCCAGCGAGCAAGGAGATTAAGCCGCCGAACACCCAGATGATTGGCGGGATTGACGCACCACTTCCTGTAGTGGAGGTTGTTGGTGCATTGGGGTCGTTCTTCTCAAGCCAGAAGGAAGTGTCGGGACTGGTGTCCTCTCCGTCGAAAACTCTCAGGTTCAGTTCGTGGTCTCCATAGGTGAGACCATGAGCCAGTAGGTCGAGTTGGCATTCCCAAGAAGCAACGGCTTCCCCTGTGCTGGCACAGGAAGGAGAGAGTTCCTGCCAATTGGCGTCATCCCAGTTGTACTGCACGACCCACGGACCATCACTGTCCAGATCGGTTACTGTGAAGCGTAGTTTGGTAACGTTGCCCTCTAGCAGCCCTGGCTCTTGCCACTCGACGGTGATGATGTCATTCACTGATTCCACAATAATACGCATGGGTTGGCGTACCTCATCATCGCCAGCCGTCGCCACCACTGCCCAGTTGACGCTGTTGCCGTTCCAATTCATCTCCGGGGTGAATCTCAGATACTGGTGCCAGATGGTGACATTGACTGTCGGCTCACCCGCCTCCAGAGTGACATTCACCTCCTCGCCATCCGGGTCGTAGACCACGTCAGAGATCTTCATGTCGAGGATTTCGTCCTCCACGAGTGTAATCTCGGTGAAGTTGAATCGCGGCTCATCGGGTACCGAAGACACCTGTAGGTCGACATAGAGAGAGATTGCTTCGGTGCTGCCATCGGACATCGAGACGTTCACGGTGCCACTACCGTGCCAGTCTAGTTCACCTTGTACCGTCAACACAGTTCCTTCAACGCTGGCAACGATTCCTTGTGACGCGTTCGCGGACTCGACAACCACTGCCGCACCCTCTTCGTCGTGAACGAACTGTGAGAGTTCCAATGTGAATGGCTCATCCTCCTGTAATTGAAGTGGGCCGGGGTCCGATACAATTTGCAACTGATCGTCAACGGCGGTAACGGTAACGTCGAAGCATACCTCGAGTGTATGCGATGTCTGCTGAGGAGGAACCACATCGCGAACATCCACGCAAATATTGGCCGTGCCATCTTCTGTCCTAGACTCCCAATCTGTGGTATCCTTCACAACGAGTCGCTCGGGAGTCGTGAACTCCAGCGACATAGACACCGGTGGCGTCCCTGCCGTCAGAGATGGTGTGCGAGCAGTGTCGAACTCAACGTCGTGTCCGTCCACATCCGAAGCCACCGCGGACACGTTGACAACGTGGTTGCTACCCTCCTCCATCACAAATGACGGCATCGGGTCGGCTGGAGTGGGTGGGGCGTTGGCTCGCTCGAAGGATGTTCCCACACGTGCTTCCATGTGGTCTAGAGACACCCTGAGCACTGCATTGTGGAATCCGGGTGCCACCCCGTAGGGTGATATTTCGCATGTGGCGATGTCATTGCTGGATTCCCATGTGCCGGCAGTCCAGTTGGCCGATGAGCCAATGATGCGGCACTCAACTGTCAGGTTTGATGGCGGCGAGTCGCGATCACGTTCGGATACACTGGCCTCCATGTGAATCGTCTCCGATATGGTGACTGCTGATGTGGAATCGTGTAGCGTCCATGTGGAATTAGCCACATCGAACAGCCAGGTCTGGTCAGATTGACCATCGACCAGATAACCACCGAACAACACGAGCCTTTCGGCGTGAGAATCCCAACTCATCGATGACCATTGGGCTGCAGGCGGACCGGAGGTAGCCAACTCGCTCCAAGTCAATTGCTGCAGGTCGAACGACCACAGGTCTGCTAGGTAGCCATCGCTGCTGACTCCTCCCCACACGTAGGCCACCTCTTGCTGGCGGTCGATGGCGTAGGCCGTAGCGGAACGAGCCTCAGGATATGTCCCCGGAAGTTGCAACTGGGACCATGAATTTGCCTCACGGTTGAACATCCACGTCCCGTTGCTGTGGTTGCCTTCAACGTCCATTCCTCCGAACATGAATGTCCGATTCCACGCGGGAGAGTAGAACATCGCTGGGCTGATTATTCCTGTCGGCGAATTGCTGGCATTCAAATTCTGCCAGACTCCTGAAGCGGGGTCGAATGACCACGTTTCATTGTGGAACACTCCAGAAGAAACATTCCTACCACCGTAGAGCATGTATGTGCCTGAACCAGCATCCCAGACCATGCTCGAATAGCCGGTCGCGTTCGGTCTCTGACCAGCAGGATATTCCGACCAAGTCCCTGACCAGCCGTTCCAACGCCATAGGTCTCCGCTGCTGTCTGCGATGCCATAGAGCAAACCGTTGGCCACACCATCACTGGCGAATGCCGGAGCGAGCAAATCCCCCGGCCTACCGGGACTCAAATCTGACTGCCAAGTTCCAGAATTGGACAGATCTAGCGTCCAGGTATCGTCAAGATACGGGAACATGCCACCGTGGAGAATGGTGCGATTCGAGATTGAATCGAAGAACATGGAAGAGGAATAGCGCGCACCCGGGCCATCGGTGAGTGATGTAGACAGGTCGATGTGAAAGAACTGATTGCCACGCAGATTTTCTGTTATGTAGGCCATCGAATCTGTTGGATCGTCGGGGTCAGACTCCCTGTTGCTCGCAGCATACCAACTCGCATCGTCTCCCTTCAGAATCAAGTCCAGATAGGGGATGACACTGTCCAACGCGTGTTGCTGCTGTTCATCCGCATCGATTGTCGCACTACCGTCCCACAGATTGTCCCAGAACGACTGGTCGTCTTCATACTGGACGTGGTTCCCTCCAACCACCTCAAGCAGTTGCCAGCCACCGGGCCAGCGATTGAGTAAGGGGTCGATGTGTTCGTCAGCCGGCGCGACCTCGTCGACTGTTCCCGTGAGGAACAGGGAGTGAGCGGGCATAGGCAATTCAGCAGCAGGTACCGATGTCCCCGTGTCAGTGGTATCCAATCCTAGTCCGAACAGGGCGCGCGGTGGCTCTCGCGACCCATTGGTGTCGAGTGATGACCAACGCGCCTGAACCACTGTGGCCAGAGCAGCTCCTCGCCCATGCCCACCTATTCCCCAGTGGTCCATGTCGATACATCCTAGGATTCCTTGAGGATCAGAATTCTTGCCACCGGTGTAGTTCATGTATCCCATACGAGCAATTAGTTCCCAGTGATCCAATACGGCATTCCAAGCATCGTTTCCGGCGCGATGCTCATCGATGGTCAACACGATGTATCCGGCTCTAGCAAGTCCCTCGCCAATCCACGAGTATGCGTCCTCAGCCTCCCCTTCGTCGGCGTGGAATGCAATCCAGGGATAGGGCGCCCAAGCGCAATCCACCACGACACCTTCGCCCTCTGAACCAGAGGGGTAGTAGATGCGAGCGTTGTACTGTTCATTCTCCGTATCCAACAATGTGAACTCCTGCCATCCCGCTCCAAACCGGTTGGCTGACACCGGTTGCGAGAACTGCGGAGATTCCTCTTTGGTGGCGGCTGTGGCAGCAGGTGCGAGTAGAGCGAGACTGGCCGAAAACATCAGCAACGAGAGCAGGAGCGCCGACCCACATGTGCGAGGCATCAGAGATGCCTCTGCGTTCCCGGCCTTTGAACCGCTCGCCGGATTGCTCACATCCCTGCAAGTTGTTCGACAGCATCGCTGAGCTCCGGTAGGGATTCAGCCAACTCAGGCCGATACAGAATCCTCCACGCGGCAAGGTGCTGCGCGGCGAGCAACCAGCGACCGTCCAGAACTAAGCGGTCTGCTTCGCTTCGCGTCGCGACGACCGGCCCCATCCCATATGCTGCTGACACAACCAAGTCCGGGCTATCGGGTGTTGACGTTGCACTCGTTTGTAGCGTGACCTCCGAATCATCAGAACTCGACGGAGATACGTCGAAGTCGATGTGCAGGCGGCGGCCGAGATGAGCGCCCGCCTGCTCTGCAGAAATCAACGACTTCGACCACGGACCAATCTCATCGAGAACTCGGCGGCCTCCTCTCCACCATATCGACCCCCCGGCCTCGGACCATGCGGTGGCGCACGAGCGGGCCGTCGACCCTCCACCATGTAGACAGAGCAACGGCTCCGAGCCATCCTTGATCTGACCTCCACGAGCAGAGAATTGAA
>CAXEUS010000203.1:0-9171 GCA_963999385.1 uncultured Candidatus Poseidoniales archaeon
GCTGTTCGCGTGTCGATAGAGTGAGAGTGAACGCTCGCTGACCGGAGTCATCCTGTGTCTGACCAACTATGCGACCGGGCATCTGGCGGAGGTAGGAGTCACGACAAGCGAACAGCCCGTAGATTGGACCGCCCCCTGTTGGACCGATACCGAAGCACTGGCCTTCACCGACGACGATGTCCGCGCCCCAATCCCCCGGCGGTGCAATGACTCCAAGTGATGTTGGATTGACTCCAACAATGAGCGCGGTGTTCTCGCCGATGATGGTTTTCAGTTCAGCCAGACCGGGGTCGATGATGCCTAATGGATTGGGTTGCTCGACGTAGACTGCAGCACACCCGGCCGCCTCCTTGGCATTCTCCAAGTCGATGAGTCCATCACTTCCACACAGCAACCGCAATTCAATCCCTGCACCCTGAATGTAGTTCTGAATGACTGACAACCTATTCACTGGAGTCCATTCAGGGACGTAGATGACATCTGGTCGCACTGCTTTGCGGCTGTGAACCCTGACTGCACAGGTGATTGCTTCAGCCGCCGCGGTCGAAGCGTCATACATGCTAACGTTAGCAACCGGCAGCGCCACCAATTCGCTGACCATCGACTGAAACTCCCACATCGCCTGCAGCATGCCTTGGCTGACTTCTGGCTGGTACGGTGTGTAAGCGGTCAGGAATTCGCCACGGGTGGCGAGCATCGGAACCATCGATGGAACGTGGTTTTGGTAGAGACCTGCTCCGATGAAACTCGGCCGGCTGGTCAATGGGATGTTCTTGGAGAGCAACCTCTGGGCATCAGCCCATATCTCCTCCTCAGACTGTGGCTCAGGAAGGTCGAGAGGCTCAATTCTCCGTACAGACTCAGGAATATCCGAGAACAGGTCGTCAATCGACGCCAACCCAAGGACGTCGAGCAGTTCCTGCTCTCTGCCCAGATTGGGAAGTTGGTCAACCACCAGACGCACCCCGGACGACTCTGTCGCCGCCGGGGGCGTGTCCAATTGAGGTCATGAAGGTTACAGCGGCAGCGTGGCCGTCACAAAGGTGAGCCGAGCAGGTGTAGTTTCCAACCCGCCTGTGCCACCGCATCCACATCGAGTGCCCTACGACCGTCGTAGAGCAACGGATGACGGGCCACTTCTGCCAGAGCCGCCCAGTCGAGGTTACACACCTCATCGTGAGCCGTGACAACAACCGCCATGTCAAAGCCCTCCGAATCGAAAGGAGAGGCGATAGGAGTGACAAGATTTGCGGGCAGTTCCTCCGATTCCACGTATGGATCCCACACCTCGACCGAAATGCCAGAAGTACACAGGGCTTGGGCGAGAGGTTCAGCTGGAGTCTCACGAGCATCGGCGATGCCTGGTTTGTAGGACCAGCCTAACAGTAGAATGCGGGCGTCATGCTGCACCACTCCGTGAGCAGCGATGATTTTTCGGATATCCGATGCAACGTTGGCTGGCATCGACTTGTTCACCGCGCGTGCCGCCGAAATCAACTCGGCTGGGGCTCCCGATTCAGCCGCTCTCTGAATGAGGTAATACGGGTCGACCGGGATGCAGTGCCCACCCACTCCGATTCCGGGATGGTAACGATGGAAATTCCATTTGGTGGCCGCTGCTGAGAGCACGTCCTCGACATCTATACCCATGTTGGGGAATATACGGGACAGTTCGTTCACCAGTGCGATGTTCAGGTCCCGTTGCACGTTCTCGACTACCTTCGCCGCTTCCGCCACCTCGATGGCGCCGACATAGGTCACCCCACCACTGGTCAATGTGTTGTAGAGTTCAGCTAGACCCTCCCCCACATCATCATTGTTCGCTCCCACTACGCGAGGAACCTGCCGCACACCGTGCTCCGCATCACCGGGAACGAAGCGCTCCGGGCAATACGCCAATTCCACGTCGACTCCCTCGACGAGATTCATTTCAGTGAGTTTTCCACCCCACAACTCACGGGTGACTCCAGGATAGACTGTCGACTCAAGGACCACGACAGTACGAGTGCCTTTCACGAGGTTTTCGAACACCGACGCACCCGCGTCGCGCACGAATCTCAGGTCAGGTGTCAGGTCGCTGTTCACCGGGGTGGGAACCGTAACCAGTACTACGTCACAATCGGAAACCACGTCCGGATATGAGGTCGAGACCTGCCAGTTTTCGCTCTGAGCATCTGGAATCAAGTCATCGTGCTGTGGGTCGTCACCTGGATTCTCACCTGCCTTGAGGTTGGATACGACCTGTTCGTTCACGTCTACAGCGCGCACACGGAATCCGGCATCGAGGAATCCAAGAGCAGTGGGCAGTCCGACATATCCCAAGCCAATAACACCGATTGTCAGGTCGCGTGAGGCCACGCGTGCGGAGAAGTCTGAGTCCCACCCCATCAATCCGAGCGCTGCGCGGCTTGCCCTTCAATACTGTCCTGCTTAGGAAGGTGTTTCAAGTCCTCTTGACCAACCGGCACAGTCATCAAGGAATTGGGCGTTTTTGAATTCAGAGGGACACCTTGTGCGGGTAGCAATCACCGGTGACGACGGCTTCATTGCCCAGTACATCCAAGCGGCTATCGGAGATGATGCTGAGATTATCTCATGGGAAACAATCGATGATGAGATGATGCTCGGAGCGAAGCTCGCAGCCTGTCAGGCATTGGTGCATCTCAATGGGCATCCCCCCAATCTCGACATGGAGCGGACCGACAACGACGTTCTGCAATTGATGCGTAAAGGTGCCAAGAAGGTTCTCAATGCAGTGGGCTTGCATCAGGGTCTGCATCTGGTGCTCATCGGTTCACTGCGCGTCCATCCGCAAGCGAGTCCAGATGACCCATACTACTCCAGCGAGACCCGGCTCGCTCCACGCGACGTGACCGCGGAAGGTCAACTATGGGTCGAGGAAAGGGCGCTCGAACACGCTACCGACACTCATCCTGTCTCAATCCTGAGAGTTGCCAATGTGCAGGGATTACCCCTTGAAGAGGGCGAGGGGCATGGCATCATCCATCGCTTCTGCCACGAAGCAAACTTCGGATTCTTCGTTGTCCCAGGAGACGGAACGCAGGTGAAGGATATCATTCACGTATCCGATTTGGCCAACGTGGTGGTCGGCATCGTCAACGACCCACCACCTACGAGAGAAGCAATTGCCGTGGGCAGGGGTGAACCAGTCGCTATGGACAAACTGGTGGAAGCGATCTCAGATAATACAGGGGGAGCGCCGAACTACGCTGGATCCGGCACCGATGAGGTTTGGGGGGTTGTCGACGCTGTTGAGTTGGAACAACGTCTCGGCTACAGAGCACAGGTATCACTCGAGGAGATTATGGGCGAAGCGTTGCAACACGCATCCTCCTGAGTGCGCTCGTTAAGCAATCAGTTAGCGCGCACGAACGAACCATCCGCCTGCATCGCCCACTGGCTGCCATCCGGTGCGTTGTACCAGGTGCCACCAGAGGCGTCGGTGACGTAGTCACCACCCAGCGGAAGTCCCGTGTAGTCCGCCACATGCTGCGGTTGTGCAACTGCAGCGGGAGCAGACGCGGACGGTGCCGCCATCTGCTGCTGCTGTTGTGCCGCTAGCTGAATTTCGTCGGCGACCCAATCGTCTTCTGAGGCGCCGCCCTTGCGGCCGCGTCGAAGCAACATCACAGACATCGCCACTATGACCAGCAGGAGGACTCCAAGAGCGATTCCTCCTATGAGTCCATATTCCTGCAGCATGGCGTCTGTGTCACCTCTCTCCAGACGCTGCTCGTGCGAGCAGCCAGAGTCATCCAACTCCTTGTCACTCGTCGAGGTGTCGGCACAGTCGTCGAGGGCGTTGAACACTCCATCACCATCATCGTCAATCTGCATCTGAGAACATCCACTGGCATCTACCTCAGCACCGGGCGCGGTGTCGCTGCAGTTGTCGAAGCCGTTCATCACGCCGTCGCTGTCAGCATCCTCTTCCTCCCAGGCACAGCCGAAGCGGTCTTGGGCGAGCAGTACCCACTGAAGGGGTGTATCCTGACACTGATCAGGCAGATTACCACTCGAATTGTCGCCCCAAGTGTCACCGTCACGGTCGGACCACTGAGATGCCTCGTCAGGGAACACGTCTAGGTTGTCTGTGACCCCGTCTCCGTCGGTGTCATCTGTGCATCCGTCCAAATCGCCGTCGTATCCATCTAGCGCAGGTTCGGTCACGCAATTGTCATTGGCGTCGTAGACTCCATCACCATCTGTATCGAGTTGGGTCTGCATACCACAACCGTCAGCGTTGGTGTCCTCACCGAGTGGAGTCTCCGGACATAGGTCGGGACCGGAATTGCAGATGCCCGGACTAGAACCGTCGTTGTCGCAGATGCCGTCGTCGTCATCGTCAGAGTCCTCAGTCTCGTCGCGGCAACCGTCTCCATCCCAGTCGGTATCAGTCCAGCCAACCTCACCTAGCGCGCAGTCATCCTCGTGGTCGAACTTCGGGTCGTTGTCATCGTTCAGGTCCTCATCGATATCGCGGCAACCGTCTCCATCATGGTCGGTGGAGGCATCCGATGTCCACATTGCCTCTTGGAAGCAGTCGTCCACGTCGTCTTCGACACCATCACCATCGTCGTCAGTATCCTCGTCTAGGTCACGGCAGCCGTCTCGGTCCCGATCGGTGGCGTCGGTTGAAATCCAGTTCATCATGCCCGGGCTGCACATGTCGAGAGCGTTTCCGAATGCGTCGACATCCCATACCTCATCATTGTCGTCATCCACATCCTCATCCGAGTCGCGGCAGCCATCACCATCAGCGTCGAGCGTGAAGTCGCTGGTCCAGCCCAGTTGACCACGCGCACAGAGGTCCAGTTGATTCATGTTACCGTCGACGTCATCGATTCCATCGTTGTCGTCATCTGCGTCTTCGGCATGGTCGTCCTCACAGCCGTCGCTGTCGTGGTCGCGTGCTGCGTTGTGAGTGTAGTCGCCAGGACCAACGCGTGTGCCCCAGTTGGCTGAACCGCCCGGGCAGTCATCTCCGGAACCATCGTCGATTCCGTCGTTGTCATCGTCGTCATCCTCATCGATGTCGTGACAACCGTCCATGTCGTTGTCACTGGCCACTCCTGCAGACCAGTTGAGTTTGTACGCTGTGCCACTGCAGCCGTCGTCGACATCGTCGACTCCGTCGTTGTCATCGTCATCGTCCTCATCGATGTCGCGACATCCGTCAATGTCAATGTCATCGGCCCAATTGGATGAATCCCAGTTAACTGCTGGCCCATCACACGCATCGTCACCGTTAAGAATCCCATCTTCATCGATGTCTGGATCGCAAACATCACCAATTAAATCGGAATCCATATCATTTTGATTTGCATTTGATACCGTAGGACAATTATCTGAGGGGTCACTTATTCCATCACCATCTGAATCAGACGATTGCAGCCATACAACTACAGCTGGCGCCAATCCATAATTGGTATTATAGAAACCAGGCGTTACTGTGACCGAATTCCCACCATATGTTGCAGTGCAAGAAGCAGACATTCCTTGGCATGCGTGACCTACAGCCACAACCTCACCTGAAGGGGTCCATCCGACCCCGCCTGTACCCCAATTATAGTATCCATCATCACCAGAACTACCGCCACTCTTGGCCCACAACCAATTGCCGTTGGAATCCAAAACTCCTGCGAGCATCTCAAAATAGGTGCCAGTCAAGGTTGTATTACCAAACGTCGCAGATGTGCTAGCTCCACTACTGAAGCCACCAGAGACCGCTATGCCAATTGGACTAGCATCGATTGAACCAACATATTGGACACCTGTACCGCTCGATGCGTCTGCCCACTGCCATGCCCCAGTACCATCAATTTTGGCGATGAATGCGTTGTTATCTGAAGCACCGGAGGTGATAGAATGAGAACCGAAGTTTGCTGTCCCAGCAAATAGACCGCCGACATATGAATCGGTTCCCTCGGTGTCGAATCCCCATGGAAGGGTCATTCCACTTGGTGCTCCCGCAGTCTTAGTCCAAACCCATGAACCAGAACTTGAGATCTTGGAGACGAAGAGGTCTGGAGAGCCAACTGCATTGAAGGAAGATGAACCAAATTGTGCCGCTTGAGTGGTACCGGTTACGAATGTGCCCATGACCCTTAGGTCACCAGCGCTGTCTGTAGTGACACCATCTGCAGAGTCACTACCAGGACCGCCACCTTTAGCAACCCAGTTCCAAGTACCCGTGGAACCAATGTGTGCTATGAAGGCGTCCGTGTCCCCATTTGTACCGTGGCCATTGGCACCAAAGGTACCACTAATATTGAATTGTCCAGCAACGTAAGCACCACCATTTCCATCATACCATATGCTATTGCCTGAATCAGATTCGTAATTGCCACCAGCGGTGACAGCCCACAACCAACTTCCAGAACTACTCATTTTGGCAACAAAGATGTCACCAGTATCATCTCCGTTGGAGTCTGCATTGCTGCGTAATTGATGTGAACCAAAAGAGGCATTGCCGTAGTAAACGCCAGTAATGAAAATTGCACCAGAACTGTCCACTACGATGTCATTCGAGATAGAGAAACCGCCACCACCGTAATTGCCACCTGTCTCTACCCAGACCCAATTACCAGATGCATCTATTTTTGCGACATAAAGAAGCTGTGCAGTTGTTGAGGACTTGGTGGAATCAAATGCAACAGAGTCAAGAATCCATCCAGTGAGATAGGTGTTCCCATTGGAATCAGTGTAAGAAGTGGATGTAGTAGGTGTGCCACCATTTTGCGTACTACTGTCGCTGACACCCGCCTTAACCCAATCTCCAGCGGCTCTCGCACCTGCGTGGGAGAACTCGGATTCTTCAGTCAACAGCACCGGTTCACCCGAGCTGGAGTATGGTGTTGCGGCGACAGCCCAAGAGGCGGTCAGCATACAGGCGATCATAGTCAGGATAAGTCCGCAGGATAGCGGACTGCGGCCAACATCAGCAGTGCTCATGGTCCGTGACGGACAAACCAACGCTATTGAATCCTCGCTTGAATGGTCCGTAGGGACCATTTCGGCATCCTATGAGCATCTTCGATTGTAATCACTCATTGAAAAGCGACCAGTCGTCCATCTCGGGCGTCTTGTACCACCACGCCCCGAGTTCATCTTCCCACCATTCTGTGCCATGTTCATCGATGGTGACATCATCCTGTACCACAGCGTCGTCTGCTTGGAGATCACCAAAATCCTCATCCGGTTGTGGGAAATCTGTGCCGGCAGCAACTGAGGGAACTTCAGATTCCACTCCAGTTACCCTCTTCCTAGAGACGACCACAGCGGCAGTAATTCCGCTCACAACCAGTAAGATTCCAAGAACGATGAGAGCAATTGCCATCCCGGACAATCCATCGCCGCCACGACCAAGGTACAACTGCGCATCTGAGCAACCGTCCTGCTGCACCGAGCTCCCTCCGGCGGTCCCTGAGCAGAGATCATTTGCATCGGAGATACCGTCGCCATCCTCGTCTCGTTGCGAGGCTCCGCACCCATCGATAACACCGCTCAACTCGCTTGAAAGTGTATCAGGACAGGTGTCGTCAGCGTTCTTCACGCCGTCGTTATCATCATCCAACTCACCATCCCAACAGCCGAAAGTGTCCACCTCAGCGATATGTTCTGCCGGTGTGTTCCTACAGCGAGGCAGCTCGTCTCCGTCCTGCACACCGTCTCCATCTGTATCTCTCTCCGCATCGGTGCATCCATCGGAACCGACAGCCGCTGAACTCGGAGAGTCTGGGCAGTCGTCGACATCGTCGTTGACACCGTCACGATCTAAATCGTCTGTGCATCCATCCTGATCGAGGTCCATTCCTTCAAACGCGGCGGTATCTGGGCAATTGTCGTAAAGATCCTGCACACCGTCACCGTCGCTGTCAGACTGACTAGGGCTGCAACCATAGCCATCGACCTGTCCTCTCTCCGACAGCGGCGTTCCGGGACAGCGGTCGACGATATTCCCCTCGGAATCAAACTCCCACAGACCGTCACCGTCGTCGTCCAGATCTTCGAGTTCGTCGTGGCAGCCATCTCTGTCACCATCGAGTTCTGGAGTAGAGTACCAAGCGGTTACACCCTGTGGACAGTTGTCCTCGTCATCCAAGATGGCGTCCTCATCGTCATCAGTGTCCTCTCCAAGTCCGCCATTCTCTACACCACCGTCCTTGCAGCCATCACCATCGTTGTCCGTCACTGAGTTGGATATCCACAATATTACTCCACGGGGGCAACTGTCATCCACGTCGGCGATGCCGTCGTTATCATCATCTGAATCCTCATCGGTATCCCGACAGCCATCGTTATCGAGATCAAGCGCGCCACTTGAGTCCCAGTTTACTGCACCCGATGGACAATTGTCCCATGTGTCGCCAATCTGGTCTCCGTCATCGTCGAAGTCCTCATCGATATCACGACAGCCGTCACCATCCATATCGTTGGCTTGATTGCTGTTCCAGCCTAGTTCCCCGGTTACGCAATTATCATCGACATCGATAACGCCATCGTTGTCATCATCGAGATCCTCGCTGACATCACGGCATCCATCGCCGTCATAGTCGGTGTTCGCAGAAGCAGTCCAGTTTCGGGCGCTTGGTGCGAAAGCGCAGTCGTCGACGATATCATTCACGCCGTCACCGTCGTCATCGTCGTCCTCGATGGTGTCATGGCAGCCGTCGCGATCGTAGTCATTGGCATCGTTGGCAGTCCAGTTGCGATGCGTGTCCGGCCCGAAGCAGTCGTCAACAGAGTCGGGTACACCGTCGTTGTCGTCATCAGTGTCTTCATCCGAATCGCGGCAGCCGTCACCATCAGCGTCGAGCGCCCAGTCTGTGGCTGCCCAGTTGACAGCAGGACCTGAGCAGTCATCATCTTCGTTCAGCCGGCCGTCACCGTCGATGTCTCCATCACAGATATCCCCAATCTGGTCATTATCCATGTCCAACTGATTGAAGTTGGGGTCCAGTGGACAGTTGTCCATCAGATCGGTTCGATTGTCAAGATCGCTATCGGTGGACATTCCCCAGATGAAACCGCTGCCGTTGTAGTAAGCACCACTCCAGTAGTGCGTGTTTTCCACTTTCAACGAACATCCGGCCCCTTCGTGACTTAAGCAGAACTGACCAGATATCAGCAACTTTCCGTCGCTGGGAA
>CAXEUS010000204.1:0-8537 GCA_963999385.1 uncultured Candidatus Poseidoniales archaeon
CCCGAGGGGTCAAAATTCTACGACGACCTTGAGAACTTCACCAACTACGAGGAGATGCTGAATGGAACCAACCCGGTCCACAATGACTCCGACCTCTGTCCCGACGGTAGTTCCTGCCCAGACGGATGGGAGGATGGCCCCGAGGTCTACCACAGAGACAGCGACCAAGACAGCATGTTCGATGGTTGGGAGTACTACTTCCGCTTCGATCCGTTCGATTCCGGTGACGCACTGCTAGACGTTGATTCCGATGGATTCACCAACCGATGTGAGCATGAGTGGAACACCAACCCGAAGCGGGGTGACAGTTACCCCGGTCAGGGCCAACTGTGCGACAATTTCGCATAGTCGCAACTACATAGCCCCACGAGTATGCCAATGAGCGGTAGATAGGCTGCACATCTGCCGCCATGATTGAAAGCGGAGCAGGGGCGGAGGCTGGATGATGAAGTTAGTACGTGTCATTCCAGCACTGTTGCTCGTGCTGCTCATGTTAGCCTCCACGACTACTGTCCCACCCATGGGCAGCCTCGCTACATCGAGTGCCGCCACGGAGCAGGACAATCCTCCAGTAATCGGAATCTCCCAGCAGCATGGAGCAGTGTTCTCTGAATTGGTGGTCATCCACGGCATGGTGCACGATGAATCGGAACCGGCGGACCTCCAATGGCAGTTACTCAGTGACGGGGAGGTGTTAGTGGAAGAATCGATGCTCGAATCGCTGTTTGAGGCCACCAGTGGCCATGACGGGCGTCGGACATGGCACTGGACTGCATCATTCAACATCTCTGCATGGAATCCGTGTGCCTGTCAGATGTTGGTATGGGTGATTGATTCAGCCGCACAACTCGCTGAAGACCGGCTCCTGCTGTTCGGCAGTTCCGGAGGTGATGAGATCCCTCCAAGTCTGCTGCTCGAGACACCTACGATAGGCAGCATCTGGAGGGGGGAATTGATTCTCACGGGCGTCGCATTCGACGACGATGGCTCTACTCCGGATATGGAATGGGCTGCATTGGCATTCGGTCAGGCCCAGTATGCATGTGCTCGAGGGAGCCTGTCACAATCGTTGCCCATTGATGACTGGAAAGCCGCCTCGGGAGTGGTCTCCTCTAATGGCGGATTCAGAATAGTCACACCGACTGACCATCTCGAAGACGGATGGTTTCTACTCCTAGTTCGTGCTCACGACGGTCGCGGTAACGTCTCGTCTGTAGCATGCACGTTCGTCGCCTTGCAGAATATTCCGCCAATAGCCGTATTGAGCGGCCCATCACAGGCTAATGAGTCCGAACAAGTCACCTTCGATGCCAGCTCCTCTGATGACCCCAACTGGGGGAGGGATGGGCTGCAGTTCACCTTCCTTATTCACCGCGAGGGGGAGATCGGAGCTCCTAATATGGAACAGGGAGAGCGGCAAGTCACATTCACACCTCTAAGGCAGGGAATTTACACCATCTCGGTGATTGTGACCGATACTTCAGGACTGAGCGCGGTGAACAACTCCACACTACAGGTCAGCAATTTGAATCCACGAGCAGTTGCCACCGTCGGCGGAATCCCGTTCGATGACAATTCCGTCATTAGGTTGTCGAACTCGAAGCAGTGGATTCTGGATGCGAGTTCAACAGAGGATACAGCGAACGACCAAGGGTCACTCATCTACACCTGGTATCTCGACGGAGAACCAATCTTCCTTGGGATGACTCGGGCACTGATGCGCGAGCAGATTGGAGATGAGTCGGAGAGCCATTCACTAGCGTTGGTCGTCGAGGATGACGATGGCGTCCGGGACACACTGAACACTAGATTCGGCATCGTGGACACTCCCTCGGACCCGCTATACGAGGAGCCGTTGGGGTTGAGCGGGCGCATCCAGTCATCAGTGGGAGGATTCCTCAACATGCTACTTTTATTCACGTTGGCAATGATGGTCATCGCCTTCGTTACGCTCAGATTGACGGGCGGCGAGCGGGATGGTGGCATCCCACGCTGGATATCCCGGGACAATGGTGAGCAGATGGGTGCAGATGATGATGGAGATAGCCCTGATGCTACTACGGATGACGATGAAGAGCGTGCATCCGATGACTGAAGGGTTGAAGCGAGATGTTCAGTCTCGACGGGACCATGAGCGAGCAGTCAGGCCTCACCATAGGTGAGGCGCCGCCCTCTGTGGACCACGCGGAACTACGTGGCCGACAACAGTCTCTAGCGGCACAATTGCCTATCGATGCGCTGCTGATAATCGTCAACAATCCCGAGGCGGTTCGCTCGCGAGATGTCGAATATCCCTACCGGGCCAACAGTGACATGCTCTACCTGACAGGTTGGGAAGAGTCGAACGCCGTGGCCTGCCTGCACTATGGCAGCGACGGTTGGAAGACCCGACTGTTTGTGCCTCCTCGTGATGTGCTGGCCGAGACCTGGACGGGTATCCGCCCGGGGATAGAAGGAGCACTAGCTGATTGGCCGGTTGATGAGGCCTCATCGATTGACGAACTGGAGGATGGCCTGAAACCCCTGCTCGACGCTTGCAGGTCAGTCTACCACATCCGTGGACTCTCGGACAGAGTCGATGCGCTGGTTGATTCAGCACTTCTAGAACAGAGTCGCGACCGACAGCGCAAGGGAAGTGGCCCCGCCGATCTGTGCGACCCTAGGCCACTGCTATCGGAGATGCGACTCATCAAGTCCGAATCGGAATTGTCTCAGATGCGTCACGCCTGTCAAATCTCATCATTAGCGCACATCGAAGCGATGCGTGGTGGCTGCGGAGGCATTGGAGAATGTCAGTTGCAGTCACTGATTGAGGGGTGTTTCCAGTGGCATGGAAGTCGCTGGGCCTACCCGAGCATCGTTGGCGGCGGTGACAATGCTACCATCCTGCACTACGGAGAGAATGACGGAGATGTTGCTGACGGTGACCTCGTGCTAATCGACGCTGGCTGCGAGGTGAACGGCTATGCGGCGGACATCACCCGAACATGGCCTGTCAACGGAAAGTTCAGTGACGCTCAGAAGGAAATCTACGAAATCGTCCTGAACGCACAACTGGCCGCCATCGACGCCTGTCGAGCGGGCAACCCCTACGACGCTCCGCACACGGCTGCCAAGGAGTCCATGGCTCAAGGGCTGCTCGACCTAGGAGTACTCAGCGGCCCGACTCTCGAAGACGCTCTGACCGTTGAACAACTGGGACAGTGGTACATGCACAACACCGGACACTGGATTGGACTGGATGTCCACGACGTGGGAGTCTACCGACCTGATGATGCGGCGCGTGAGTTCGAGGCAGGGATGGTGATTACCGTTGAGCCGGGACTATACTTCGGCGCTTGGCGACCTGATGTCGATTGCCCCCAGAGATATGCTGGAATCGGAGTTCGCATCGAGGATGATGTACTGATTACCGACGGCGAGCCGGACATACTCACAGCTGCCTGCCCGAAGGATGTGGCGGAACTAGAAGCGCTCATCGGCACGAACGCCTGAGGTGGTGACGGAATGCAGTGGCAGGACATTCTTGCTGCACAGTCAGAAGAAGGGACTGCGCGGCTCACTGAGGAAGAAGCGACCATACTCTACGAGAAGGCAAATCTGGCTGAACTTCAGCAGGCGGCGCTTGAGCGCAGGAGGACCCAGGTCCCCGGTGGTGTGGTCAGCTACATGGTCGACCGCAACGTCAACTACACCAACGTCTGCACCATCAATTGCCAGTTCTGCTCCTTCTACCGCCCACCCGGTCACGCTGAGACCTACACTCAGACCTACGAGCAAATCAGCGAGCGAGTGCGCGAACTGGAAGAGATGGAGGGGGTGCGCATCCTCATGCAAGGGGGGGTCCATCCTGACCTGCCCATCGAGTGGTACGAGGACCTGTTGCGCCACCTGCGCACCAACCACCCCACCATCGCCCTCGACTGCTTCTCGCCCATCGAGATCGAGGGTATCGCAGAGGTAACCGGTCTCTCAACGCTGGAAGTGCTCGAGAGATTCGCACAATGCGGAATGCATGGCCTTCCCGGCGGAGGGGCAGAGATGCTGGTGGACGAGGTACGCCTCGACGTATCGCCCAAGAAGGGCTCCGCCGACAACTGGCTGCGAGTGATGTCCGAGGCGCAGAGTCTCGGGCTGACCACCTCGGCGACAAACGTGTTCGGCTTCGGCGAGAATGAGGCCCAGCGAGTGCGGCACATGGCGCGTGTGCGCGAGGTTCAGGACAATGCTCTGTCCAACGGGTGGTTGGGATTCACTTCGTTCATCTCGTGGCCAGTGATGCTCGAGACCAACGTGTTCGGCAAGCGCAACCAAGGACGCAACCGCTACGAGTTGGGTGCCGGCCCGACTGAGTATCTCAGGCATGTCGCCGTCTCTCGCCTGTTCTTCGACAACATCGAGCATATCCAAGCGTCGTGGCCCACCATGGGAATCGAGGTGGCGCAGATGGCGCTGTTCGGCGGCGCTGATGATGCCGGCTCGACGATGATGGAGGAGAACGTCGTCTCCGCCTCAGGAACACGCAAGGTGCTGGCTACCGAACACGAGCTGCAGGAGACTATCCTCAGGGCCGGATTCACACCACGTCGCCGAGATTCGGACTACAACCTGCTCGACACGCCCGACCTCGAAATCGATGTACAGGGATTCCCTTGTCCGCCGCCGTTGCAACCGGTCTGAGCACTGATTCCCACTGGGGAACCGGTTAATTCGATGACACCCATGCCGTAGGCATGAGTCGAGCGCTCTCAGTGACAATCTGTGCCCTGTTGCTGCTGTGCTCATTGCTGGCACCCGTTGATTTCACGGAAGGGCATGTAGATCATCAAGTCCTAGATGACTCCCAGAGTCCCTCACATGTGAACGCATTCAACACCTCATACACCGATGATCTGAAAATTACAGAATTGCAACTGGATTTCTCCACGGCTTTTCCTGGATGGGTATCCTCAGATTTCCAAATCATCGATTTTTCTCAAAGTGTCGATGGCTCTTATCTGATTATGATCTATTGCAAAGGTTATGCTGGTATGATGTGGAATGGAAAGGGGTTCAGAATGGATGATCCTATTCTACTACACGCTGATGTGAATGGCACATTCATCAATTCTGTCGTTTTGTCACACCAGTACAAAATCAATAATGGTGCTTGGAACACTGTTGATTTCAACTGGCAACTTGTAGGCCCTACATCATTGATTGATCCACCCGATATGAATGAAGACATCATCATTGCAGGTAGTCTTGGTGAAAGAGAAGCGAATGTTCCATACACAGCCTCAGTTTCCTATCGTATCGAGAATTTCATCACAGTATCTGGCAGGCCGCAGCAGATTTTCGTGATGTCCTTGAATCGTACCAATTTCAACATGACAAATTCGATTCTCACACCTTCGTCTAGTAGTTCTAACTACGACCATTGTGAATTTGCTGTCAGCGAAGATTCGTTCGCCAATTCTTCTGGTTTCTCAATCGGTGTAGCATTTGAACATACAGCAGTTAGTTGGGGTGGGACCTGTGGTGTTCAGATTGGCGGCCAATCGTATTCATTGGGGTACCAGAATACGAACGAAAAGAGAACAAGTTTTGTCATGACATATGATTTCAATCTCTCTTTACAGAGTCATATCGAGGTTGACGGAAACCATGAGGATAATACACTGCCATATTTCTCACAAAATGGTGGTATGGCTTGGTCAGAGATGACCTCCACTAGTGGAACGGGTCTCCGGGAAATGAAAGTTAGATCTCCGACTGCGAGTTCCTGGACCCCTGCTGATGTGAGCAACTGCTCTACGACTGCTCAGGGGAATGGGCTTTACGACATCCCCATGCATGGGTCGATTTCCGACCGCATGCTTCTCGCATGCACATCAACCACTACTGGAACGAACGGTACAGAGATTTACCTTGGTACAATCAGCACCACAGATGGGACTTCATTGAGTGGATACTTTGTTGGAGCCTGCAATGGTAACTGTGACCCTCAGCATTTGGTTCACCCCACGTCCACAATCGCACTTCTCTGGATCAGTGTCCGCAACGGAGGGTCATATGTCAGCCCTAATGGGATTACATACTATTCTGACGTTACAATTTCTGTCAACATGACGACAGGTACAGTCATGCAGGCCAATCCATTGTTCCAGTCCAAATTCATGGAAGGGGTCGGCAATGATGATGACCGGTTCATTCTGGATGTCTCTGAATTCGGTCGACCTGTCGCGGACGGACGCGGCTCATTCATTTTCTTCCAATGGAATTCTGGCCAAGCACGTGAATTGACTATCGTTGAAATTGATTCTGATTTAGATTCATATCCGGACCGCACGGATGTTTTCCCTTACGAACCCTCACAGCATCTCGATGCAGATGGGGATGGATTTGGCGATAATCCACTTGGATTTGGGGGGGATGATTGCACAAACCAAGCAGGGAATTCTACCATCGATTTGCTTGGTTGTCCTGACAATGATGGAGATGGATATTCCAATCAAGGAGATTTGTTCCAGAACGATGCCACCCAAATATCTGATTTCGATGCTGATGGTTTCGGCGACAATTTGACAGGTACATTCGGAGATGCTTGCCCATCGATCTATGGAGAATCAACTCGCGATCGCTATGGTTGTCCTGACGCTGATTTCGATGGATGGAGCGATGACAACGATACATTCCCGAACGAGTCCTCACAATGGGCGGATACCGATGCCGATGGATATGGTGACCAGTTGATCGGATTCGAGGGCGATGCCTGTCCGGCTACTTCTGGAAACAGCACAGAGGACCAGTATGGCTGCCCGGATGCGGATGGAGATGGCTGGTCGGATGACGAAGACGACATGCCCTCCAACCCCTCACAATGGAAAGACCGTGATGGAGATGGATATGGTGACAATGCCGATGGCCCGGAGGCCGATGTCTTCCCAAGTGATGGTACTCAGTGGAACGACACCGATGGAGATGTACACGGAGACAATCCATACGGCTCCGAAGGTGATTGGTTCCCCAACGACCCCAGCCGCTGGGCCGACAGCGATCGTGACGGGGTCACCGACGAGGAGGATGCATTCCCGAATGACGCCACGCAGTGGAATGACACCGACGGCGATGGCTATGGTGATGAGGAGACCGGGAACCGGGGTGACGCCTTTCCGAACGATGTGGATGAATGGGATGATTCGGACTCCGATGGCGTCGGCGACAACGAGGACGCGTTTCCGTTCGACCCCTCGCAGCAGACAGACGGGGACGGCGACGGCTTCGGGGACAACGACCGCGGTTCGGGCGCAGACAGATTCCCGGATGACCCCAGCCAGTGGTCCGACATCGACGGTGACGGATATGGAGACAACCAAACAGGTAACGATGCCGACGCGTTCATCGCTAATCCGACCCAGTGGACGGATGCTGACGGCGATGGATTCGGTGACAATAGCTTCGGGCGTAACGCGGACGCGTTCCCGAACGACGCTACCCAGTGGGAAGACCAGGACGGGGATGGCTTCGGGGACAACCTGAGCGGAAACGACCCCGATCCGTATCTGTTCGACTTCGACAATGACGGCTACAACGACTCCATCGACCTGCTCCCCAAGCTCGCTTCACCCGGTGACCTAGACAACGACGGCTGCATGGATGAGGAGGACGTGTTTCCGGCAGACTTCCGAGAGTGTCTAGACTTCGACGAGGATGGCGTCGGTGACAATGCCGACCCGGACGACGACAATGACGGATGGACGGACACCGACGAAGATAGGCAATTAACGGACGCGTTCGACGCCTCCGACTACCCTGTGGACGTGTTCCAGATAATCATCCCGGGCACGAGCATCGGACTCGACGGTTGGGACCTCATCGGAATCTTCGGTGGTGTCCCCTTGTTCGCCTGGATTTTGTTCGGGTTCATCACGCGCAACTCGCGCGCTGGTCGCTTCGAGATGCAGTTGAATGCTGCTCGCTCGAAGGGGGAACTGGAGGAGATTGCAATCCGTTCGGAGTACGCGCTGATGATCCGGCTCATCGGGGCGCATCAGGGCATTCGGCTGGAGCGACTGAGGGCCGAATTGGATGATGCACTGGACGCAGAAGGAATCCCGGTTTCCGAGGACATGACGGGCATAGTAGAGCAGGAGATGGGAGAGATGGACGAACCAGTGGATCTATCCGAAGGAATGGACGCAGCGCCACCGCTCGATGCGGTGGGAATCGTAGGTCAGGACGGCTACGAGTGGCTTGAGCAGGGGGGCGCCACATGGTACCGACCTACCGATGGCGATCTCGATTGGGCGCGATGGATGAATTGAAGACATCACTGGTCACTGGCGATGCGCTCGTCGCGAGCGAGTCGTTGCTGAACTGGAGGAGTGCCTGTATCCTCTGGTTGCGGACCATAGCACGGTTGTCTCGTATCGGTATCAATCGCGGGAGCAGCATTGGAGATGTTCTCGTAATAGACGATCATGATGTTGGCGCGGATGTTCGGATTGCTGCTCGTCTCGGTGTACTGCTGTCCATCCCACAGCCCTTGGTAGAGC
>CAXEUS010000205.1:0-3814 GCA_963999385.1 uncultured Candidatus Poseidoniales archaeon
GCCATCAGCACGCGGACCAAGAACCTGTTCTGGACCTTCTGTCGCAACGACTGGATGACCAACGCGGCGATGCGCTTCCTCGGAGTCAACGGACTGCGCAGGGCTGTTGATTGCCGGCGGCCGTTCCTCATCCTCTGACCTCGAAATGGCAACTCATTTCGAGCCGTGCCAGCGGGTGGCCATGCCAGGGAACAAGAGCTTGGATTTGACATCGGTAAATCCGGTCTCTGCGAGCATGTTCCGGTATTGCTTGGAGGTGCCGAAGCCGGCGTAGGTCTTCGCCAGCCAGCGCCAAGGGTGGTCGCGCTTCCCACACACTATGCGTGCGTAGGTGCCCATCCAGAGCTTCATCCACAGCCAGCCGAACCAGCCGTGCACGAAGTTGAGTTTGGCTGCATCGAGAATGATGAGTTGTCCTCTCGGCTTCAAGACCCTGAGGATCTCCGTCAATCCCTTCGGTTTGTCATGGAAGTCGCGGAATGAGAAAAGGCAGCAGACGACATCGAACGAGTTCTGTTCGAACGGCATTTCTTCTGCAGTCGCCTCGACGAACGCCGCCTCATCTTCGCCTCTTGCCGCACGCGCACTGTTCACGCGCGCTCTAGCTGAATCGAGCATCGCCGGAATCGGGTCGAGACAGGTCACATCACACCCCTCGATTGTCTCTGCGAAAGTGCCCGGGCCACACCCTACCTCGAGTACTTTGGAGGAGGAGGGAATGAGCGCGCGCACACCCCTGCGCCAGCGTTTGTCGAACCCCAGTGTTCCGAAGCGATTGACGCGGTCGTAGACTGGTATCGTGGCCTCGAGATTGCGCTGCAATTCGGACCAATCAGCCTCGCCGATGCTTGCACTGTCCACGTCCATCCCCAAGGTCACCTCACCGGGGCATTCGTTTGAACGCGTCGGAGTGGTCGTGCGGGGCGTGAGGTCAACCTTTTGAACCGTTCACAGGTCGCCTTCACCCTTAGGGTGAACATCATGTCTAGAGAGGATGTCCTGCGCTCCATCAAAGAGGCCGAGAACAAGGCCAGCGCCAAGCTTGACAAGGCTCGTTCCGACGCCGCTGAAATTGCGAACAAAGCACGTTCTGACGCTGCCGATATGGTGGCCACTGGAAGAACGGATGCCGAGGCTGAGGCACGTGGTCTGCTCGACGATGCTCGGGACTCTGCCGGCAAGGAAGCGAAGGGTGTTCACAAGGAAGGTGAAGTAGCCCTCAAGGCGATTCACAAGCGAGGGAAGAAGAACCGCTCAGAGGCAGTATCCTCTGTGCTCGACACTTTCCGTAATTGAGCGAGTATGACAACAGCATAGGAGGGAAGTAGATGGGGAAACTCACCACACAGGCGATGTCCCGCCTCACTGCTGCCGGCTCGCTTTCGAAAGTGGATGAAGCAGTCAAAGTTCTCGCTGACCTCAGTGCTCTGCACATCATCGATTATTCAGGGGATGAGGATGGATTCTCACTCGGTAGCCCGACTTCGGAATCAGAAGAGATTGGCCGTGATTTGAACCGTTATCGCAGCGCCTCTTCACAGATTTCAGTTGCCACACCAAAGGTGCCATTGTCAGCGGAACCGGTGCGCGAGCAGTTGCGCAACGACCTGCCCGACAAGGTCGATGAGATGGTTGCCAGCGCTGACCGCATTGACGCCATTGAGAGCGAACTATCCGACATCGGTGCGGAGAAAGCGGCTCTCGAGATTCTTCAGCCGTTGGGTCTGGACCTAGATCTGCTCACCGGATACGAGTCACTGACTGTTTTCGTCGGCACCGTCAAGGATGCTGAGGCGGCCAAGGCTGCCGCCAAAGGAGGCATCATCTTCACCGCTGGAGTGAAGCCGACCGTGGTTGCGGCGTTCTGTGAAACTGAATCAGCATCAACTCTGCAATCAGGACTGGAGAACGTCGATTTCGACCTCTTGACAGTACCTGAGGGCGAAGGGTCAATCGACGCACGTCTCGATGAGCTGGCCAGCCGCCACAAGGAACTGAGCAGAGAGCAACGAAAGTTGGGCTACCAACTAGAAGGCTGGTCGGATGAGCATGGAGATTCTCTGCTCGCCGGCATCGAACTGCTTGAGCGGGATATGTCGCTGGCTCTCGGACCCGTTCGCGTCGCCGTCAGCGAGCACGCATTCGTGCTCGATGGTTGGGTTGAGACCTCTCGCAGCGACGAGATTCGTGAGGCTCTGTCGGAAACATGCCTTGACATCGACATCCAGCCGTACAAGATCACACCAGGAGGGGGAGGGCACGCTCACCACGGTCCGGAGCAGCAGTTCCCGCCAATCAAATTCGCGGACAGACACACCAGCAAGCCATTGGAGTTGCTCACCGACCTGATGGGAAGGCCAGCATACGGCAAGGTCGACCCTACGCTGTTCATGTTGTTCACCTACCCCTTATTCTTCGGTCTGATTCTGGGGGACATGGTCTACGGTGCCATGACAATGATGCTCGCATGGTTCCTCTACAAGCGCATCGGGCACTTCGAGAACGGAATGCTAGCCTCGAAGTTCATTCTCTACATCGGAATTTCAACAGTGATATTCGGCTACATATTCGGTGAGTTCGCTGGATTCGAGATACTGCCTCACGGCCACTGTGATGTCACCGGAGCCATATCTGCTCACGCGTGCACGGAGGCAGGGGGGCATTGGGGATGGACACCGTCGCATGCGCCCGACTGGGCCACATTCATCGCTGGTGCGTACCCGAATGGTGGAGAGTTCCACTGGTCGACTGATTCACTTTCGTGGTTCGCTTTTGCTGGAATCGAGCATGGACTGCCCTTCAGTGTAGAGATGGCCTTCCCCTATCACAGAGTGGTGCCGGTAGATTCGGGTGGCAACCTCGAGGACCTCATCCTGCTGACCATCTACATGGGGGTCGTGCACGTGCTTCTGGGACTGTTCATCGGATTCAGGGACATCTGGTTCTATGGTGACAGTCATGGGAACACTGGTCCGATAGTCGCCCTGTTCGATCGTGGCTCGTGGATAGTCATCCTCGTTGGTGGATTCATGTTCGCCTACGGATTCCTCGGGCTCGGTAGCGGGCACACAGATGAGGGCTACGTTTCCTTACTGACCTCGATGCGTAACATCGGGGCGATTCTAGCTGGCGTTGGCATGCTGATGCTCATCTACGCCAGTTATGCATACCACGGAATGCCTGCACTCATCGCCTCCTTCCTCGGGCCAATAGAGGCCATCGGTATGATGCCGACTGTCATCTCCTACGTGCGTCTGTTCGCGGTTGGGATGGCCGGAGTCAAGATTGCTGAGACGGGCAACAACATGCTCTATGGACATCTTGAGGATGGTCATGGAGTCGGTATGCTAGGTGCGATTGCGGATTTGGGTCATCATCACGTAGAGGGCGCGGTTCTGCTGCTGGCGGTTTCACCGGTTCTGGTGGCGATTGCAATCAAGATGTTCCGCAGCAAGTTGCCTGCGGATGCAAGCCGGTTCGGTCTGCTGCACGGAATGACGTTCAGCGGCCTGTTCGGAATGGTGCTCCTCGATGTCGATGTGGTGACTGTTCTCACGGTGCTTTCACCGTTCGCCATCGTGCCAGGGCTGGCATTCGTTCTCGCTTCCCTCGATAAGGCGAACATCTCCATCGACGCTCAAATCAGGCTCGCTGAACTGGCTTCATGGTTCGTCGGTCTGATTCTTGTGGGTGGCGTCTTCATGGTCGTCACGCTCGCACTGGCGTGGGTAGGAGTACAAATCTTTGCTTGGGGTCTGGGAGTGGCCAGTCCCAACATCCACACTGCGAGGTTGCACCTCGTCGAGTGGATGAA
>CAXEUS010000206.1:0-9331 GCA_963999385.1 uncultured Candidatus Poseidoniales archaeon
GAAGACGGTCACGATAGTTCCCGCCGACGCACAGGAGCCGCTTCCATCTATCGCCACATCGAAGATGGACGATTGTGACGGGGGCGAACCATCTGCATCTGGAACCTACATTCTCATCTGGTTGTGCGATGAGATGCCAGAGGAGGAAGATGTCTACGATCCGACCACGACTGTCACTCTCGATGGGTCTGACAGCGAGGCGGGTAGTGACGAAGCGTGGCTCACCGCTTGGGAATGGGACCTCGATATCGAGGTGGACAGCGACTCTGATGGCGATGCCTCCAACGATGTGGATGCGACTGGAGAGACATATCAGTGGTCAACCACTGCTGGTGAGTGGCGAGTTCAGTTGACTGTCAAGGACAACAACGGGATGTCAGCGAGCGAGGACATGTGGGTGCACGTGAACGCCCGCGCCACCTGGAGTGATATGCTGATTGACCGCAACTACACCAATCCGCCAACGATTACCAAGACGTTCCCTACCATCTACGACTATCCGCCGCTGGGCCCCCATCGCCTCTCCAAGGTCTACTTCTACCTCGTCTATCCTCAAGAGGACGATTTCATAGGTAACGCACCGAACGAACTCAACCTGTATGCCTACAATGAAACCGACGAGGATGTGCGCAACTCCTCAGCAATCACCAACGAACAGCGCGGTAGCAGTTACTACAGCGACTGCCCGTCTGAGAAGTACTGCTTACTGATGCAATCAAGTTCAGGAGACTTCCGTCAGTTCTACGACGGCACGTGGACGATTGACATCGTCAACGAAGAGCAACATGACACCGAGATTGATGAGTTTCGCATCGAACTCGTTTACAAGTGATGTCCGTTCGGGACTCAGTGCAGCGATTTACCTTGCGTGTGGGCGCCCTTGAGTGGGCATGAGGTTGAAATAGGGGAGGGGGGTCGGCGAGTTGCTCGTAGGAGTGATGATACCATGAGTTCACAATGGGAAGACAAGAGTAAGCCGCACCTGAATATCGTGTTCATTGGACACGTCGATCACGGAAAGTCAACAACCGTAGGGCGGTTGTTACTCGACAGCGGACACATAGAACAGCACGTCATCGATAAGTTTGAGGAAGAGGCATCTGAGCGTGGCAAGGCTGGATTCGGATTCGCTTACGTGATGGATAACCTGAAGGAAGAGCGTGATCGCGGTATCACAATTGATGTCGCACACAAGGAGTTCTTCACACCGAATTACTACTGGACGGTCATCGACGCCCCGGGTCACCGGGATTTCGTCAAGAACATGATTACCGGTACAAGTCAGGCTGACGCCGCAGTTCTCTGCGTCGCCGCCAACGACGGCGTCAACGCGCAGACGAAGGAGCACACGTTCCTCGCCAAGGTTCTGGGTGTCAAGCAACTCATCATCAACATCAACAAGATGGACATGCCCGGTGTTGATTGGAGCGAAGACCGCTACAAAGCGGTCGTCGAAGAGACCGGTGGCCTGCTCAAAATGGCTGGCTTCAACCCTGACGACTGCTCGTTCATTCCGTGCAGTGCTCTCGCTGGTGGAAACGTGTTCAACAAGAGCGACGACACAGGATGGTACAACGGCCCGACTCTGTTTGAGGCCATCGATGCCATCGAGATGCCCAATAAGCCCGTTGACAAGCCTCTGCGCCTACCAATTCAGGACGTCTACAAGATTAGCGGAATCGGCACAGTGCCGGTTGGCAAGGTCGAGACGGGCGTGCTGAACCCCGGTAAGAGTGTCACGTTCAACCCGAGTCAGAAGACCGCCGAGGTCAAGTCTGTCGAGATGCACCACACGATGGTCGATAGGGCCGAGCCTGGTGACAACGTCGGATTCAACGTCCGTGGTCTGGCAGCCAACGAGATTCGCCGTGGCGATGTCTGTGGCTATGCAGACAACGAGCCGACCTTCGTGCGCCACGACGAGACCTTCGTCGGACAGATTCAGTTGATGGAGATCCCCAAGGCGATTGGTGCTGGTTACACCCCGGTGTTCCACGCTCACACCTCGCAGGTGGCAGTTCGCTTCGTCGAGCTGCTCGAGCGTCAGGCCAAGGGCGAGACGACCAACAATCCCGACTTCCTGGTGACTGGAGATGCAGCCAAGGTGCGCTTCCAGCCGACCAAGCCGATGGCTATCGAAGAGATGGGCGCGTTCCCCGAACTGTCCCGCTTCGCTATCCGTGACATGGGTAAGACCGTCGCAGCCGGTGTATGTCTGAAGATTGAAAAGAAGTGAATCGCAGAACGCTGTTAGTTGAAAGGGAGCGGACGTCAATGCCAGGCGTCACTTCAATCAAACTCACCGGCCTGAATCACGAACACGTAGACGAAGTCTGCCAAGGAATCAAGCAGATATCACAGTCGACGGGTGTGAAGTTGCGCGGACCTATTCCGCTACCTACTCGTCGTTTGGTTGTGCCTTGCCGCAAGTCGCCCGATGGCGAGGGCAGCGAGACATGGGATCACTGGGAGATGCGTGTGCACAAGCGACTGATTGAGTTGGAAATCAATTCGACGAAGGATGAGGCGGTGCTGGCACGGGTTGTCCGCACCCTGGACATTCCCGACACGGTGACAATTGAAATCACCCTACGCACCGCAACGTGAATTCGCTCACAGTGAAGCGTCTTCTGCGAATCCGGCGGTAATCAGTCCCTCTGCCATGGTCGCATCGCAGAACTCGATGTCTCCTTGCATAAGTTCGATTTCGTTGCCCTGAGCATCGAGGATGGGTTCGGCCAAGTCGGTCAGCATTCGTATTCTCAGCATCCCTACGGAGTCCACCTTATCCTGAATATCCTCGCCATCATTTTCAGATGAATCGGATTCGTTCTCATCATCTGGTTGCTCCCCGAACTTGGCGGCGTCGATGTGTACCTTGGCTGGCCATCCGTCATTCGTTCTAGCGATGCGCTCCTCCTCATCCTCGTCCGGGTCGATGAACGGCTCTGGCTCCATTTCCGGTGGTGCGATATCGGGAGCCCCCTCTCCTGTCAATCCCCCTTCTTCCTCGACGAATTCGTCTAGTTGGGTGGATCCCGGCTCGAGAGTGATAGTCGGAATGTCCTCGGAGGTCATCCCTTGTTGCAGGCTCGTCCATGACACCTGGCGCTTGTAGCGCTCAATCAACTCCTGTAGCCCGTCGTTGAATGCTCGCTCGCTGGTGGCATGCCTCGTCCAATCGAGTGGAGACAGCGTTGCGCGCGGCTCAGCCACCGCATCTCCAAACGAAGCAGCAGCGAGGTTGCTTGCAGATGCATGGCGAACGAAAGCGGTCAGCCGATGTTGAGTAAGATCTGAGACAGCTCGGCGCAGGTTGGCTTGTCGCCGCGACAGATTCTGAGCGCGAACGCTCCACCCTTCAGTCCGTCCAAGTTCGGTCAATTCCACTTCGATGTGCTGCAGCATCATTGAGACCTGATCCCAGAAATCGGACCGAGGTAATTCGACTGGATGGTTGTGCTTTGCCTGCTGTCGAACCAGTGCGAACAACTGGCTCTCAATTGCCTGCAAATGAGCGGCTGACAGCGTTTCCTCCTGTTGATTCAAGCCTCTCTCCTCGCGATTCCCCCCTCCCTGTCGGACGACATCCTATCAATGCTTCAGCATCGGAACGCCGCGTCCTACGGACGCGAACCTACTCGGGATGGATTCAAACGATGTTTGTTTACTCACGATGCTGCCGAGGTTGAGCCATGTCGCGTCAACGCCACTCCGTTCTCCCGCTTCTCCTTGTCGCGCTCATGCTGTTCTCTTCCGCGTTGCCGCTCGCCAATGCTGCACTCAGTAACTGGGCTGGCCCGTCTGTGGTGCAGGTGCCCACGCCCAATGGCGGGACTATTCTGGTGGATGGCTTCGAGATACCCCGCAATGACACTGTGCTCGACGCTTGGCTGGAGGTGAGCGAGGACGGAATGCGCGATATCGGTGCAGGTACTGAGTGGGTAGCGGACAAGCCGGGCGGATTGAACTTCAGTTTTGGTCAGACAATCAACACGACGACTCACCATTTCGGCCGTGAACTGAGTCTTACCGCCAACCACTCGGTTGGTCGCATCGATGACTTCGAGACCCTCCAACGTGATCTGGTTGGCTGGAACATGGGCGGAACCACTGGCGTATGGGAGGTACACGACATGCTCGGAATTCCCGGGGTTGTGAACGGCACCGGGAGAGAATCGAGCGGAGGACTGATTCCTCTAGGCGCAGTACACGGACGCTATGTCGCTGCTACACGAGCAGCCAGTGCTCTTCCTAACGGTGTTCACTCCTGGCTGGAGAGTCCTGATTTCCCGGTTCCCACTGTCATCAACCAACTGAATCTCACTTTCAGACACTGGGAACACATGTACACTCCCTCAGCCACAACTGGCTACGCCGACGGAGCCTGGGTAGAGATGTCCACTGACCAAGGTCAGACCTGGAGCTACATCATTCCCGACGACGGCTACAACAACCTCGTCAACGGGAGCGCTCCTACTCCGCTGGGTGCGGGAGGTTCAGGGTTCAGGGTGTGGGCTTCAACGGATGCTACCCGGTGGACGGCGGCCAACTTCAACCTCGACAACCAGCCGGGTGTCGCCAACGCTAGTTCACTGCGCTTCCGATTCGTCGTCTGGACTGATATCAACAGCACGGTACAGCGGCCGGGATGGTTCGTCGACCATGTCAACCTGACCAACCGCGGGGCGGATCTCGGTACCTGGTTCCACGGAAACCTAACCGATGAGTATGCGGAGGGTGCCAACGCCTCACTGACATTTACAGTGAATCTTTCGAATGCCAGCGGTCCCATCATGCTCAACTACGCCGTCGACTTCGACCTTGAGGGGAACACCTTCGACAATTACTTCGTTGAATATCTCTCAGCCTCAGGAGTTTGGACCGGCATCACTCAACTTGGCGGGATACCCGGCGCGGGGATGTTAATTGGTGGGCAACTCTACGTCGATGACTCACGCGGTTGGAAGCGCGTTGGCCACCCACTTCCACAATCACTCTCCGGTAACAATGCGGTTCCCATCCGTTTCCGCGTCTACACGGACAGCTTTCCAGGATCAGGTTTCGGTGGCACCTCCGTAGATCCTCCAGAAGGAGTTTTCATCGACGATCTCGAGGTGATTTCTGGCGCAGGTGCAAATCAACGCACCCATCTATTCTACAACTTCACCGACGCATCGCAGGGCAACCCGGTACACGCTGGCATCGGAGTTGCGGTCGACGAGTGGCAGCACCACACGAATCTGGGTGTCGATGGGCCATCTTACGCATGGGACTCGTTTGAGGATGCGCCGTTGGTACCCGCTGGATGGGCAATCGATACGATACGTGGTCTCGGCTGGTCGTTCCAGAACTGGCTTCCCAACGCGACCTACGGACCCGACCAGCCTGCTTCGGGAACGAAGATTGCCGGCATAGGCCATAGTACGCTGTACCAACCCGATACTTGGACACATCTCACTTCGCCATCGCTGCTAGTACCAGCTGGTAGCCATGCCCGCATTTCGTTCAAATCGTTCATGTGTGCAGAGACCGGCTGGGACGGCGGTATCCTGTCAGTATCCACGGACGGCAGAATCTGGACACCGTATGCTCAGCAGACTCACGACTTCTACGACACGTTGCAACTGCTCAACGGACAGAGCGAGATTTACAACTTGTGGGCCCTCGACGGTACCAACCTCAAGCCGACCTGTCATGGACAGCGTGGCACTCCTAACGTGAACAAGTCGTGGGTTACCAAACAGGTGGATGTTAGCCAGTACGGTGGGCAGGATATCCAGTTGCGCTTCTCCTTCTTCACCGACACCTACGTTGAATCAGATGGCTGGTATCTCGACGACGTTGGCATCTATGTTGATTGGTTTGAGACTGAGGGAACCTGGGTATCTGACCTCATCGACACCCACAGGGGTAGTGTGGGGAGTGTTGACATTCAGGCTATCGTTCCCGAGGGGACTTACGTTTACGGGCAACTCATTGGTTCTAGTGGAGAAATATTTGCTAACGGGTCCTTCCCCCTGACTCCACTACCGGGGTTTCTTCCAGATCAGATTCGCGTCAAGTTGGTGCTTGGAACCACTAACCCTGAACAGACCCCGCGGGTTCAGGAACTTCTTATCGGCGGCGCTCGCCATTTCGACGCCCATGACACCACCAATGGGTGGCAGTTGTCAGGTGGCCTCAACGTCAATCGTACATCTGGGCAAGTAACCAATTCCGGTATCGTCACCGAGTCAATCAACGGCCCGTTGATCTATGCAAACGCCCCCATGCGCTCGTTCGACATCATCGGTGTTGGAGCTGGGATTCTCATCACACTCACCAACGAACGTGGCGTATCCTTCCATCACAGTGCGCTCTACAATCAATCTGTACAGATGGCGAATCCGCTGGTCGCTTACAGTGTGAACATCGCTCTACAACCAGGAGGCTGGCTGAACAGCCTGAGAGTAGAAGGGCGCATGCTAGAGCCGGCGCTGAACGTCACCGTAGACGTCGGCGACGATGGCACACCCGACTGGGAGTTCCGCGATACCCAAGGGCGTAACCAACTGGGATGGCAGGATGGATGGAGTACGGGTCAGGCGAATACGTCCGATTTGATACGAGGTTGGCAGCACAATGGTGTGGGAGTGCCAATCACGAACCATGTGCTGATTCCAGATGGGGCTGTGGTCACTGGTGGCTTGCTCGCCATCGCAATCCCCCACCAGATTGAAGGGGGCTATGGAATGGTTCGCAATCTCAGTGTAGCAGGTGTGAATCTCCTCTCCCAGCATCACTTATCAGATTCAGAATCAGTTCTCATTCCGCTGGATGGTTCGGCGCTGCAATCAATAAACGCTCTTCAGACCAGTTGGGCACCGAATCCTGTTTCCTCTCGTGACTGGAGAGAGGTACCGGTCACAATCGAATTCGTTCACAATATGCCACAGAACTACGAATTTCAACTCAGTCTGCTAGGATTCAGTTACGAACTAACGGAGAACGTGACTGGACTTGGGTCGGTAGTGCGGGAGGCGGTGAACGCGAGTAATCCTGTTGAAGGGATGGGGTTCCACAATGTCCCGGTGTCAGTGTCCGGTGACGCCGGTGGTGTCAATTTGTGGGGCGGAGTCATTCATCAGCCACGGCTTGTCGACAGTTACGTTTCCGTTCCCGATATGCTTGTTCCCGGTCGTGATACGGTCATCACCACCCGGAATACCCACCTGTTTGGAGGGGCGAACTTAGCCCGCGTCGATATGAATCTGACAACCCCGGATGGCTCGCGCGTAACATTCAGTGTCACCGATCTTGCCACCGGGGGAACTTTCGGACAAATTGGCGGTGGGGGCAGAATCGACTTGGATGCGAATTCATCCGTGCGTCCGATTGCTGACGGCTATGAGGTGGATTGGCTCTTCCGAACCCATTGGAGATGGGGTGACGAGCCGACCCTCGACCTCTCCTTGCTGTCACGCGACTTCGAGGGAGTTAGCATGAACCCTGAGGTCAGGCGCATCGGCGGCGGAGCGATGGCGGTCGAGAACGATCTCGAAATCATTCTGTTCGAGGTACGTGATGAGCGCGGCAGGTTGGTTTCCGACACCAACAGCCCACGTTATCCCTATCAGGTCGTCTCCGGCTCGACATTGGCAGTGTCCGGTGCGGTCCGGTTCGAGGCATCCAACGGACTTACGCCCGCGCCGGATCAGTACGTCGTGGCCTTGGCGCTGGAGCAGGACGGGGTCGAGACCGCGCAACTCGCTGAGAGCGGTGCTGACGGCCTTTGGACCGCTGATGTGCAGTTACCATCCGACCATGGTGAGGTGAACCTGTATGTTGTCATCCTGAGGGTTGGGCCCCTCGGAGAGCCTACATTGGGTGCTGAGGATGTTTCCACTGGGCTGGTTTCGATTAATCTGCAACTCGATTCAGAGCCACCCATGCTAGGGGATTTGATGGCGTACACGCCTACCGGAATGCGACCGGTTGACGGTAATGTGTGGCCGCCGAATCGCTTCCTACCGACTTCAATCGAGGTTACTGATGCACAGGCATTGGGAGGTGAGGTGGTGCTGCGCGTATGGCGTAGCGGTTTGGATGACCTTGACAGCGACGGAGAGGCTGACTCGAATGAGTATCTGTCCCTCAGACAGACGACCCCGATGCAGATGACTGGAACCGTGCGCATGGATTTCCCCTCCCTAGATTTGTCAGGTAATGGCGAGGATGCCCCTGTGTCCTTCTATGTCACAGGGGAAGACTTCGCTGGCAACCAGCTCCTTGACGGCGGTGGTCCCGGACTCGATGCAGATCTAGCCACGCTGGTGACGCAGGAGAACCAGCCGACACTGCTCTCACTTCCATCTCTGGCCCTGAATCGTTACGAGGATGAATCTCTCCTCCTCGGTATCGACCACAGGTTCGAGTTCAAATTGGTAGATGGCAATGGGCTTGCATCTCTCGACAACATCACATTGCATCTCGCCAGCGGCACAGGGGAGATGGGTACTCTCTATCTCGACCCGTTGCTCGAATCGCTCACGACCTCTAAGGGGAGTGGAGTCGAGCCGATTACTGCTCACCTGCATGACCTCGGCGAGGGCGCTTGGGACATCCAAATCGACTTCCGCCTGCGCCTTGACTCACCGGAGGAGTGGCGTCTAGCCACGCAACATCCATCATTGGTAATCGTGGAGAACGGCCAGACTCTCGAACTCGGTAGTACAGATCTCTCTCATCTCGGTTGGACTGCCGATGGAAATGTGTCACTCGAATTCATGAACATCTCAGACATGTCGCCACCGACAAGCACCGTATGGAATGACGGTATACAACTGCAACAGGGTGATCGCATGTCGTTCTCCGGTGTTGCTTCGCACCGCACATCGGGAGCGCACGTGACTCTCGACCTTGACGACCCATTCGTTCGTTGCACCCTAGATGATGTGGAGCAGCGCCCTATCGTATGGGACCTCCCTCTGCTTCTGGGAAGTGAATTCTCCGACATCATCGAGTTCACTGCATCTCGCTGGTCCGCCCCAGAAGTTTCCCTCGATTGTCAACTATGGGATGGCGATTCTCCGCTCGATGAGGTCAGTCCAATCTCCCTTCTGATTTCCATCGATGGCGTCGCACCACTGCTGGAATTCAACCCATCCAGCCTTGTCACCGTGCAATCAGACCAACTTACTCGGCAACTGGTCAGCCTTACGGTCCACGATGAGGGTGGAATGGGCAATGAGTCGCTCATCATCCACTGGTCATTCAGACGCCATGGCGTCGAATTGTTAGGTATGCACGGGGAGTCGGAATTGCCCCTGGCTACATGGTCTGGCGTGCA
>CAXEUS010000207.1:0-6709 GCA_963999385.1 uncultured Candidatus Poseidoniales archaeon
CCCCGACAGGGTGTCGTTCTTGGATAACGGATTGCTGATTACTGGAACACTAGGAGTACGCTGGTCGATAACCAAAGGACAAGGTGTGCATGACACACCGTACGTCATCGAGCCGGTCTGCATGGAAAACCAGGAACGGAAAGGCAACCAAGTCTGTCTTTTCGATCACAGTGCCCATCTACCACTAGGAGACAGATTGGTGACCACAGTTCTCGGACTGCTCAACGACTCCACTATCGCGAGAGAAATCCCACAGGTGGCATTCGCTGTGGCCATGCTCATTACGCCGAACACAAGAAACAGAATACCTAATGCCGCGCTTGAACAGATATTACAACGGATTGTTCATGTTGCAGAGGATTGAACAGCATCGCCGAACCGCGCCGTGGACGTGACCGAAGCGAAACCCCCCCCGGGTTGGCCGGGTGAGCTGCTGCTGGAAGGACGCACGACGTTCCGTCTACCTCCACTCGATTCACAGAAACGACGTTCGCTTGAGCGAGGTCCTGGGGACAAAGACGAGCGGGTGGTGTTCTACAACCCGGCAATGGCAGCGAGTCGCACACGTAGCGTACTGCTGCTGGCCCACGAAATGGAATCTGGATGGTTTTGCGACGATGACGGCCCTGTGTGTGCCCTCGATGGACTGGCGGCGAGTGGTCTGCGCTCCCGTCGCTGGCTCTCGGAACTTCCAGAGAAACTCGCTGAACGACTCCAAGTGACCGCCGTCGACCTCGATACTGAATCAATCTCTTGGGCTGAAACGAATCATGAGCTGATTCCGCCACCCCACACTGTTCCCGCTCCTCGCTATTCAAACAGCGACCTGTGCCACGTCGTTCGCGGATCCGAATGGCAATGGCTGGACATCGACCCATTCGGCTCACCGATTCGCTTCCTCTCACCGGTCATCCAAGCTGCGGCACCCAAGGCTGTGCTGGAAGTAAGTGCGACCGATACCGCCGCGCTCACAGGCTCCTCCCGCTCGGCACTCAAGCGTCGCTACAACGCCAAGGCGCGACTCGATTCGCTAGCACATGATACCGGACTCAGAATACTGTTGGCGACCATCGCTAAGACCGCCGCACAACACGGCCGCACCATTGAGCCGTTGCTGTCCATCTGGGATGGACATCACCTGCGCGTCAGCACCAGAATCGCTCACGCTGACGATGCAGAGAACACCCTTCAAGGTCAACTCGGATGGCGCATGGTTGACCCCGAAAATGGACAACCGGCATGTCTGCTCCCACTCGACGAACAGGTGAATGAAGACGACCCTGGACTCTCTGGCCCCCTATGGATAGGCCCACTCGGCAAGTCCGAAGCCATGGCTGCGCTGACCCCTGAGAGGGCGCTCGAACTGTGTGCTCCTCGGATGGACGACCTGTTCGTTGAGGAACTGGGGCTCAGTGAGCGTGATGTGCGTCTGCGCGCCCGTGCGGCTGAGCGAGCGGTTCGGCACATCGCAGGAGAGGCGACTGCAATCCATTCACCGAACCTGCTCGTGGTCGACGAACTTCCGAGAATGCTCGGAATCAACGCACCCCCTTCACCCACGAAACTGGCTGCTGCCCTGCGAGAATCCAGTCATGCAGCAGCCGTTGCCGCATACGGCGAGCCAGCAATCAGGACCGATGCGCCTTGGGACCTACTCAGGGATATCTGCGCCGATTTCTGAAAACTCATCCGCCGATGTAGGACATCTCGACCCGCTGCGTCTTCTCGTTAATCTCAGCGCGCTCCTCTGAGTAGCGGTCGCTCCTTCCCTGCCAGATGTCAGTGACCAGTTCGCGCAACTCAGAATCACTGGCACCGGCTCTCAGTGTATCTTTCAGGTCATGGCCAGCAGAGGCGAACAGGCAGGTGTAGAGATTCCCGTCAGCAGAGAGTCGTGCGCGGCAGCAATCACCGCAGAACGGCTCAGATACCGAGGAGATGATGCCGACCTCACCTCCGCCATCCACATGCCGCCAACGCCGCGCAACCTCTCCGAGTTCCTGCGCTACAACAGGCTCCAGGTCGAATTCAGCGCGCATTAAACTCAGCATCTCATCTCTGGATACAACCTCAGCGGCGCTCCATCCATTGCAACTGCCCACATCCATGTATTCGATGAAGCGCACACTTACCCCTGTCCCATGGAAATGGCGCACCAGATCTACGATTGCGTGCTCGTTCACACCCCGTTGCACCACCGCGTTCACCTTCACCGGACCCAGCCCCGCCACTTGAGCGGCTGAAATTCCCTCCAGCACAGTGTTCACGGAGATGCGTGAATCGGACATCGCTTGGAATGTCGCATCATCCAGAGCATCCAAACTGACTGTCACTCGATCAAGACCTGCGCGTGCCAACCTATCGGCAGATTGGGCCAACAGCGTTCCGTTCGTGGTCAGCGCCAAGTCCACATCATGACGTGACAGCATACCGACAAGCAACTCGAGGTCGCGGCGGAGCAGTGGCTCGCCGCCGGTCAAGCGTATCTTTCTGATTCCTAATGGCAACAGTGCGCGTACTATGGAATCTATCTCCTCGAAATCGAGGATTTCAGAACGTGGTAGGTAAGGAAAATCTGTGCCGAAAGTCTCCCTCGGCATGCAGTAACGACAGCGCAAGTTGCAACGGTCGATGACCGAAAGGCGTAGGTCACTCAATGGACGGCCCAGACGGTCGACTGGTCGCATGGTCGGGGTTAGGGGAGGGGGGATTAAACGGTTGCCACTGCAAAACCCCCTGGAGAGCGCTGAGAATGGTATGTGAACGGGATTGCTGGTATCGCCTCGGGGGATTCCCGTCGAATGGTGATATTCTATGGAATCGAACACAAGGGCATGGGAACCGAAACCCCAACCAATGTGTGGAACGGACACAAGGGTCTGCGAACCCTTCTGGTGGTGCTGGCGCTTCTGCTGGTACCCACAGTCGGGATGGTTGCCGCTGAGAAAGCGGCTACCTCCGCGAGCCTGGAGAATGAAACAAAAGAACTGGTAGGCGTTGATCACGTCTTCTTGGGCTTAGATGGCGAAAATAGTGATCTCGACGAAGATGTCGAGTTCGCTCTCGAGGTCGCGGATGTTGACCTCGATTCCGAGCAGGACAGTGGCCTAACGGTCGCTGACGCGCTCGATCTGACCAAGCCGGACCTCAACGACGAGGACGACGCGCTTGAGTTGGCAAACGTCATCGTAGTAGTCTACACAGACGGCGATACCGCCTACGTGATCATCATCCTCATCTACGAGGATGGCAGCTGGGCGAGATTCAAGTTCGGTCCGATGGACCTAGACTGGCTCCGCGAAGCACTGTCTGACTTCGACGGCATCGTGGTAGTCATCTGGACTGGTGGCGACGACGACAGCGACAACGACGGCGGGGTCATCGGCCCCGACGAAAACGGCGAGGACCTGCTCCTACAGCGGATCCTCCACTGGATGCGCGCAAACAACATCACGGTCGATGACCTGATGCAGCGCTGCCCGTTGACCGACGACATCGTCGGCAACGAGGACTCGTCTGACTGGAGCCAAGGCCAAGCCTTTGCTTGCAGAGTACTGAACTACCTGCGCACGCACTGGGGCGGCTGGAACACCGGCGGCGACGACACTGACGACACAGATGATGAGTCTGGATGCCCTGGTGGCCTCCTAGCTGGTCGCTGGTCGGCCAACGATGACGGACAAGGCGGAGTGTTCCGCGGCGTCCTCATGAACGACGACGGAGAAACAATCGGCTACATGTTTGGTCAGTACAACGACCATGGTCAGTTCCGTGGAGAGTTCACCGCTCGAGGCGGTTCAATCATCGGCACGCTCGGTGGCACCTACAACAACGGCACTTTCCACGGTGAGTGGAGTACTGCCGACGGCGAACTGAACGGCGTTCTGCGCGGCAACTACCTCTCAACCGAGGCAGGAGTCGGCGTGTTCCGCGGTCAGTGGAAGATGGACTGCAGCACCGACCCGGTGCCGATGCCCAAGCCTGTGCCTCCGATGATCATCTGCAAGAAGGTGACCATCACGACCGAGGTTATCCGCGGTGCGGATGCAGTTGCTCTCGACTTTGAGAACGCGACCGTCAAGACCGTGGTCAAGGTTGTTTGCAAGAAGGTCATCCCCTACGGGGACGATGTCATTGACTGCAAGCGCTGCGGCGACGGCGACGATGTGCGCCCGAAGCCCAAGCCCGTGCGACCGACCAAGACCGATGCAGGCCAAGGTGGCTACGGCATCGACAGCGAGGATGCGGAGCAAGTAGCAGCTGGAGCCGCAGTGGGAGGAATCCCTCTGCTCGGTATCAGCCTGCTGCGCCGCAAACTGGCGCTCTGAAATCTGAGCACGAATAGATATGCGAACCATGTCGTGGCGGGGGGCTTCGGCCCCCCGTCACCACTACATCACCCCAATCCTACGTCCTCCTGGGGCGCTCGCAAGTGAACTACGTGCGAGAGCGCAGGTTCATACGACATCCCGCTTGACCGCTGAATAGGTAGGAAGCCCGCATGCTGTCAATCACTGAGACCGCACGCACCAAGCTCGACGAATTCGCCGAGCAAGCAGAAGAGGCCGAACTGGCGGTCAAAAT
Source organism: uncultured Candidatus Poseidoniales archaeon (assembly GCA_963999385.1). Classification (GTDB taxonomy): domain Archaea; phylum Thermoplasmatota; class Poseidoniia; order Poseidoniales; family Thalassarchaeaceae; genus JAKUTA01. Next base: position 4,585 of record CAXEUS010000207.1, read on the forward strand.
AGCAATCATCGGACGTGGTCCGAAAGGATTCCAGTATGATTTGCAACTGGTGCCTAGCACCGAGCACAATGAAGGCGATGTGGTGACCGAAGTCGATGGCTTGACGGTAATCATCAGCAAGAAGAGCGCGGCGTATCTCGATGGAGCAACGCTCGACTTCATTGAGACCCTGATGGGCGGTGGATTCCAGTTTGAGAACCCCAACCCGTTGTGGCTCGACCCGCTCGCACAGAAGGTTGCTGACGTGCTGGACGAGGAGGTAAATCCGGCGGTCGCCAGTCACGGCGGCACCGTGAGCCTCATCGATGTCGTGGAAGGAGAAGCGATTGTCGAGTTCGGCGGTGGTTGCCAGGGTTGCTCAGCCGTCGACGTGACGCTGAAGCACGGCGTCGAGACGATGCTCAAGGAGAAGGTTCCTGAGATCGTCGCTGTGGTCGACATCACCGACCACGCAGCGGGCATCAATCCATTCTACTGAAGCCGACACCCTCAGTTAAGCCGACTTCATCCGCGCAACCATGCGGGCAGGTGGGAGTCTCCTTCTGGTACTGCTACTGGTCGGCAGTGCGCTTGCAGGATGCCTGCAGTCTTCGACCATCGAAAACTCGGAGACTGAGCCCGAACCTGAGATTCCTGAACCTGAGCCTGAGCCGCTAGACCCGAATCGGGACCACGACGACGACGGGTTCACCACCGGCTGGGAATTGGCCAACGGCTGGGACCCTGAGGATGCACTGTCCGCTCCGGAATGCAATCGATTCCGCCAACTCTGTCGCCTCGGTGTGCACGAGACGGTGTGGGCCACTTCGCACAACTCGCACGCATCATTGGACCGAGAGCACAATCTGATCAGCGCCAGCCAGCGCACGAACATCACCGCACAGATGGAGGGTGGCATACGAGTGCTCAATCTCGATGTTCACGAGTACAACAACCAGACGATGCTCTGTCATGGTGGCTACGATTACCCTCTACATCCCTGCTTTCTCAGTGGGAATTGGCCTCTGGAGGATGCATTCACCGAAGTCGTCTCATTCCTTGAGAACAACTCCCACGATGTCTTGATTATCACACTGGAGAGTTATGTCAGCGCGCAGGATGTCGCCAACGCATCCGATGCCGTCAATCTGACCTCTTACTTCCACGCACAAGAACTGGGAGCGCCCTGGCCTTCACTCGCTTCGCTCATCGAGATGGGCGAGCGAGTCATTCTGTTCAGTCAGGACCGACCAGAAGTGGACCTCCCATGGTACCATTACGACAGTGACCACATGGCGAAAACGCACTGGGGATACAACGACACGGCCTACTTCAACTGTGAATTGACGCGCGGGAATACGAGCAGTGCGTTACGCTGGCTGGACCACTACGTGACCGACCCGATTTCTTCTGAATCCTCATCGAACGCCTCCAACCAGGTGCCTGTCGTCCTTGAACGAGCGAACAACTGCACCGCCGAATGGGGGCAGATTCCGAACTTCATCGCCGTAGACTACTGGGAGCAGGGAGACATCATTCTCGCTGTTGACCTTCTCAATGAGGTCGATTAGCCAATCATCGGGTCGTCGCCATCACGGACCTCGAAGTCGACGTCGTCGGGTGCCGGCAGCATCTGCTGTGACTTCTCGAACATCTGGCGTACGTTCTCCTCGATTCTGCGTGCATCCTCGAGCAGCGAATCGAGTGGGATCTCGATGTCTGCCACCTCGCTGAACGCCTCGGTGGCTACAGCCGCCGCTCGCGCATCGGGGTACATAGGATTGCACTCGGCGAGCAGAGCGGTCACGTCGAGGCCTTTTCTGTCAGCTTCAGAAAGCAGCCAGCCGGCGATTCCTGAGACTATTCCCTGCTGTATGGGTTCTACACCCGCAGCGCGCAGCCGATTCCGGCCCTCTTCAGTCGCAGCCACTCCGTGGATGTCACCGGATTCCTTCTCTCCGAGTTCCGGTGTTACGATACCGTCGATGATGAACAACCGGTCAAATCCACCCTCAGTGAACCATTCGAGTACTGTTTCCGCAAATTTCACGTCAGTTTCGGCTGGAAACTGAATCTCGGAGGTAAACACGCCCAATCCATCGCCCTGATAGACACGTACAGGGTGCTTCGGCACCTCATCATGAAC
>CAXEUS010000208.1:0-22143 GCA_963999385.1 uncultured Candidatus Poseidoniales archaeon
GCCATCTTCGGTATCGTCCCGAACGACGAGTTCGATTCGCTCGCTGCACCGGCATTCGCTGAGCATGGCTGGAGCTACCACAGACTAGAGGTGGATCGATGATCACAAGGCAGGTCGAGATACGCAAGATTGCCTACGTGCACGACTCTCCGGATGCTGCCCCCATAGATACTCGCTGGAAGATACCTAGTTTGCTCGCCAGCAGAGGCTTCACCGACGTGGTGATTGCCGACCAGTTCACAGGTGCCCAGAATCTGTTGATGGAGAACGCTGACGAAGGAATCTCCAGGAAGGCCATGAACGAACTGGATGAGCGTATTCTCTCCTGTGTGAACGAGGGTTTGCGTCCATGGGTGATGCAGGACTTGTTCTCGCTGTCAACCCTTTTTCCGTCTCCGAATAGCGACTCATGCGGGTGTGCTTACTCAAGCGAGATGTGGGAGTCCTACACCGAGAACACGCTGGCGCTATTCGCTCGCTTCCCCGATCTGGAGGGGATTATCTTCCGCTTCGGGGAGGCATTCGTTGGCCCACACAACTGGGCGAACACGCACAATCCACTCAGATGTACCTGCGAACAGTGTGAGGAGGTGGGGAGTGTTGGAATCGTGCAGAAGATTGTTGAGAATCTTGGAAGCATCGTGTGTGATTTCGGAGACAAGTTCTGCATCCTACGGCTGTGGGATATCGGTGATGACGGAATTCACGCAGATTTCGGCAGACAGGCGGACGCGCTCTCTACCTGGAACAATGACGACCGCTTCATGGTGTCAGTCAAGCACACCCAGACGGACTACTGGAGGCATCAACCGTGGAATTCGACCATCGAAATGCCCGGACCACCTCGATTGGTTGAATTCCAGTGCGAACGGGAGTACGAATTCGTCGGGATGGTCCCTAACTGGCTCGGTGAGTTGTGGGCCAATGGACCTGGAGAATGCGGTGAGCGGGGCCAGACTGGAATGTCCAACGCGCTGCCTGGCCACTGGGCGGGGATGTTCATCCTACCTCGTGGGGGCGGCTGGGCGAGACAGTTGGCGAGCGATGACCTGTGGGCGGAGATGAACGTGCATGCAGCAATCGCGTTGGGTGATAATCCCACACGAGATCCCAACGACATTCTCGAAGAATGGATGGAATCCGCCGGGTTCGCAAGCGAGAGCCCCGGAGTGACCGCAGATCTGGCTCTGTTATTGGAGGCGAGCAGCGATTTGGTGCTCAACCTACGCTACCTCAGGACCTATCAGGCGTTGACCGAGCAATTGTGGATGCCCTCTGAGAACTGGTTCCGTGACGACACCTTCGTTCCCGGTGCCTGTGCTACCATCACCAACGCAGTCACTGAGGCCGGTGTTGCGGAAGATTTGCGCCAAGAGCGAGCGATGACAACGGCGGTTGCTGAGCGGCACTTGGATGGGGCGGAGATGGCTTTCACCGCCGGCCAGCCTCTAGGTGAACACCCTAAGGCTGAGTTCGTGCTCGAGTCCTACCGCTTCGCGCACCGATTCGCAGAATGGACGGAAGCGCTCTGGGACGAGTTGTTGGCCGCCGCCCCCCTTGACAGAGATGCTGCCCGTACCCTGATTGAAGCACGGCTAACTGCCGACCCACTGCCCCCGTTGCGCGTACTCGACTGAACCCTTTGGCTGACCTCACCCCCGCATCGCTGATGTGCGCTGGCCCGCTCCCCGCTCCCATGAAGGAGGCGTTGTTCCGTCGACTGTGGGAGGAGATAGACTTCGATGACCATCCTACTCACGGTGGGCACGGGTCGGAACCAGAGGGTGAGTTACGCTTCTCGGAGAGTGATGAGGCAATCACAATCGGCGATGACCGTCTGACGTTTCGATTCGGTGTCGGAGATGACGGGGAGGACTCCATTCATCGCTGGACAATGCGCTCGATGCGCATGAACGGGGGTCCAGAACGGCTCGGAGAGCACAGATGGTCGCTGTCTCCCGAGGAACTCGGTGAGCAGTTGTCTGGATTCGTGAACGGTTTCATCGGCATTCAGGAATTGGACCTGCCCAAGGTCGAAGAGCGCTCTCTGCTCGGTTCTATCAGGACTCGTCTGCAACCGATGCTCCCGGGCTGGACCTGGCATCTTGAGGTGGACAACAAGCCTGACCGTATTGGTTGGTACGTGCGCGCACCATCCGACTGGGACAGTCTGTTCACCATCTTCGTAGGTCTTGGCTGGCATCCTGAATCTGCGGAAGACCGCACGGGTTTCCTACTGTTCGAACGGGCACCTCCCGGTGAACTAGATCGCGATGACGAGCAGGAGCAGAACCGTCTTGACTCCCTACGTACCGTCGCTCTGTGTAACGAACAGCGCGGCGCACTGTCGGCATTGGCATCCGATTCCACTTGGTCTCACCGAGCTGAACCGTATTCACTGTCTGACTTGCCGGGCAGGGTGGAATTGTGGCCTCCGAGCATGGGTCGTTGGCCGCTGCTGGTGGCCAGAAGCGAGTCCGACCTCACCGTCGAAGCATCCGAATGGGCCTCGACGATTGTCAGCGCGCTGCAACCGGCGATATCGACGCTGCCTGCGCGCATCGATGGTCTCAGTTGGCGGTGACGGCGACTCCTTCGGTGTCCAGTTCCCATTCGATTGTCGCCCAGCCAGCCGCGTCACAGGCAGCCTCGACCACATCTCGCATACCCATGTTCGCCAACAGCACCAGGCAACCTCCTCCACCAGCGCCGAGCGCTTTCCAGCCGAGTACGTTTTTTCCTTCTAGGAGCGGGTCGACAACCTCACGAAACGGGTCATGTAATCCGGGGTCAAGCAGGTCGACCCCGCGGCAGACCTCGTTGAATGCGCCGATGACCTCGTCGCGCCGGTCCTGCTGCAATCCGTTAGCCATCTGTCGAGCAGCGACACGAATCGCCATCAATCCCTCTTTGACGCCCTCATCACCGGCGGTATAGCGTTCCCAGATCATTTTGTGGAGGTCTCCGGAGACATGTGGGATTCCGGTGTTGGCCAGCACCAGGTGCTTGCTCAGCCAGCGCTCCGCAGAACGGACAGGGCTGAACGGCATCTCCTCTACGTCATCCCCCATGAACAGCAGATGGTTCCAACCGCCGTGCGCTGCTGCCCACTGGTCCTGTCTTCCACCCTTGTTGCCGAGCAACGATTCGAACTGGAATGCCTGCTCGGCCACTGACTGTCGTTCAGTTCCCCCGAGTTCTGCCATTCCCTCAATCGCCGCCAGCAAGGCGACGTTGATTGCTCCAGTCGTTCCGAGTCCAGAACCCACAGGAACGTCGCAGGTGTAGTTGACTGACAATATTCCTTCATCATCCACTTCAAGCGTCGCCCGTGCGTGGTTGTTGATGGCGAAGTTGACGACTTCACCACCCACTTCGTGTGTATACGGAGAGACATCAGTCCAGCCTCCCGCGAGGTCGATGCGCACCGGCGCCCGCGCCTCCACCTTGCGTCCCATCGAGCCGCCGGAGTCGTTCAGTCCCATCAACCCTCGGCCGCCTAGGGGGTGAGGTCGCTAAGAGCATCATCGATGAGCGCTTGTCCCCTCAGCATGATCATGTCGCGCCACCTGTCTGTGGGCGGATTGAAGATATCCAGCAGTTGCCCACGTTCGGGACTTCTGAGCAACGCTCCATCGGGCTTACCTCCCCATTGCGTCAGCCGATTCTCTGCTCTCAGTGCTGCGATGACCTTCAGCGGTTTCTCCGTTCCGAACTCTTGTGTGATGAGTGTCCAATCGATATTCGGCCAGCGGGCCTTGAAGCCATCCAACATTCCCCCACGGATACGATATGCCACCCCTGCATCGGGGTCTAGCGGCTGCACGGTTGGTCCGTAACGCTCTCGTAATGATTCGAATGCAGCGTCTCCTTCCTCACCCGAGATGAGCAATGAATCAACGCCATGAGGGCCGAGTCCCGTGTGGAAGTCGAGTGCGATGCAGCGCTCTACTCCTCCGAGCGCCTCTTCCAACCATTCGAGCAACATCTTCGGCGATTCGCACAGACCAGGACCACCGTACTGCAGGGCGCGCGGACGTTCGTACTGCCCTTCAGCAACGTTCTGCTTCGCCGTGTTGAAGCCCATGCGGAGAATCACCCATCCCGCCTTGAGAGCGAAGAAGTCCCAACCACCCGGGGACGACTTGGGATTGAGCAGATGGTTGAGTTCATGGTAGCGTTCAGGCTCACCAACGTAGGCTTCGTCAGGTGGTAGGAAGTTGCGATTCAGGTCGGCGTTGTCCTCGTTCACCCGCCGTAACCATGCCATCCCCCATGGATTCACCGCGTGTACCACGGCCAGCGCACAGTCATCGGGTACCGACAGTTCACCGGCAGCCCAACGTTCGAGCAGTTTTACCTGTACAGCACATCCTGGATACCCCTCAACACCGTGCACCCCTGAGGTGTGCAACAGCAGAATTCGCGGGTTCTCCGGCCCAAGCCAGCAAATGTCAATACTCAATTGCTCATCTTGAGGTCCCAATTGGGAAATTGGCAGTGTTTCCAGCCGTCCGTCGGTCGCTTCAGCAGCGTCGATGAAATTCTGCCGCGCCGACACGAACTGGTTGGCGAAGTAGCGCCACAGCGGCTTGCTCTCGCTCATACGCACGCCTCACTTGAAGCGCCAGGTGACGATCGACTTGGCCGGAACTATCCCAACCCATCCACCGCGGCTGATCTCCTCGGGTTCACCATGATTCTCGAGCATGTCACACTGATGGCACTCAAACAGTGGTAAATCGGTCACAATACGCCCTGCCCACTTGCTCTTGGTCGGATTCCACAGGCGTACAATCGTTCCGTCGCCATCTTCGGCAGGCTTGCAGCAGGCGAGCAATGGTCGGGGCCCATCTCCTTCGAGGCGGACAGCTGCGTTCGAGCGTCCGCGAATCCCCTTTGAGAGCGGATTGTCGAAGTAGCCGTTTAGTTGCGGCGAACGCAGTCCTGGTAGCAGGCTCGTCTGAGCGGCCAGTGCCTCAGCCGCCTCGTGTACGCCCGCCTTGTCCCAGTTGCCCTGGAATGGCATCAATCCCCAACGCATCCAGTAATCACCGAGGCACTGTGCACCGGGAGCCTCGAAGCAGGGGCCGGCGCGGTTACGGCGGGTTGCGAACCCATCACGAGACAGCCACCCGGTGGAGCGCAGCATAGTCAAACGCAGATCCAATCCATCACCATCGTCGTTGGCTACGGCCTCGTATTCATTGCTGCCCGGACAGAGCAGAGCGATTCCGCTGATACGGTCCTGTAGCGCTACGAACTGGCTGAAATGCTGCGTCTGCACGTGTGGTTGCTCCCAGTCTGGGTCATACGGCCAACTGGCGTTGCGTGAGATGACATCGAATGCTCCTCCGGCGTGTACCTTCCTGACATTCAGCCCCGAAGGGATGCATAGCCGCAGCCTGTGATCACGGCAGTTGTTGTCCATCCAGGTCTCCACCTCGATGACCTCGCTTCCTGTCCTGAGTGTGATGTAATGGTCGACTGTCAGCCAATCGAGTTCGTCAGAACGTTGCTGTGCATCGTCATCGAAGTGTGTTGGCAAGGCCCAAGCCACGTTGAGGCGAACTGTGCTCGCCCAAGCGTCTTCAGTCTGGATGGATACCGACACCGTGCGCAGCTCTCCATCCTCCTGGTCTGAGAGCCGTCGGTCAACCTCCATCGCACGTTTCTTGAGAGGTTCTCCCTTGCCCATGCCCACCTCCACAGGCCAACCTCCTGGAGACCAGTCGTAGGAGTCACCGGCATCCTCGGAGTCCTCTAGTCGGCCGATGCCGGAGAGTGTCTTCTTAGACGCTGAGTGCGTTACATCGAATCTGCCGTCGCGTCGGAAATCAATGCGAATGTGCCCGTTTGAAATCCATTTGATTTCCTCGTCAGTACCACCTATCTCTACTGGACGATCTGGCAGACTGATTGTTTCCGCGCCCGGCAGCACATGTGCCACGTGAACGCCCGGAGGCAGTTCGTGGATGATTACCTGACCCATCAGCCGCGGCAGTTCGACGTTGATTGCTCGGTCGGGGTGCATGTGCATTCCGAACAGCGGCTCAGTGATGCCAATCATTCCGTGTAGGGAGCAACCCGGAGCGGGTTTGGATAGAACGATTTTCACACGGGTACTCGATTCTAGATAGCAGCGATAGGCGGGTAGCGCGATATCCACGGGCAGCGTTCCAGACCAGGGGACCGGCAGAGGATTGTGCAACAGAATTGGAACTGCGTCACGGTCGACATGGTGCAGGTTCATTCCATCTATCAGGTCGTCACGAACATCATCCATCAGCATCGCTGAGATTTCTTGAGCGTGGCGGAATCGTACCTCATCGTCGCTGTGTACCGAATCCACCGAGCATCCGCAGATGTCGTCATGCGGATGTGAACGGAGGATCTCGCGCCAAGCCAGCGCCAGACCGGCGGAACGGTTGCGCCGTTCCCATGAGTTCGTCATGGCAGAGAGTGGCTCGACTTGGTCGGTGAGCACGCGCATCGTCTGGTCGTTGAGCCGCTTCAGGTACATCCGGCTGCTGAACACGCCCGAGAGCACGTTGCGATCCCAGCCGTCGTGTAACTCACCACTGTAACGGTGAATCTTCTTGCGCCCAATCCATTTCTTCATCTCCGTCACGAACTCGGAGAACGAGGAGTGCTTGAACTGCGCCTGAGCGCCGAATCTCTCGTTGGCAGCATCAATCAGTCGCGGGAGAGCGGTCTGTGGATGGGTATGATCAGAGCCTTGACCGAACAGCATCTGGTCCGGCCGCCAGTTGTACTTCGACTTGTGCATGTCGAGTAGATTCTGCATTTTCTCCATCGCCGTGTCGATGTTTACCTTGGGCGAGTCCTTGCGGTCCAGCGGCCGCTTCTCGAATCCCCAAGCCATCAGATTCGGATAATCAGGAACCTGCTTGATGGAGAGCACTTCCGTCTCACCATCAGCTGCCTGCCAGTAGAAGACGCCACGAGCATCCTCGGCAACCCATGGCCCCGCTCCGCGAGTGAAGATGAACGAGTCCAGCCCGCAACCCCGAAGGATAGCGGGTAACTGGTTGACGTGGCCGAACGGGTCGGGCACATACCCTACCTCGGAACGTCCACCGAATTCCGAAGCACTACTCGCCCCCAACTGTAGGTTGCGAATGAGCGCTTCACCCCCGACGAGGTACTCGTCAGGCAAGACATACCACGGACCGATTGAGAGACGTCCAGCCTCGACGAGATCGACCAATCGTTGCCGATTCTCTGGCCTGACTTCGAGATAATCCTCCAGCACGACCGTCTGGCCGTCCAGTTCGAAAGTGGGAAACGCTTCGGGATTTTCCTCCATCAGTTCCAGCAGGTCATCAACCAGTTCCACCAACTTGTAGCGGTACTGCTGGAATGGCAGGTACCACGCGCGGTCCCAATGAGTGTGTGGGACAATGTGACCCAGAATCTTCGATTGACCCGGCTCGGCCGCCGGAGACATGTCGATGAGTTCTTCCGGCTCCGGTTCGACTTCCAATTCCTCTTCACGCAACGGTGTACGCAATGGGGAAAGAGAATCCAGTTCCTCTACTTCGACTTCGACATCATCGCGCGGGTCAGCCAATTCATGCTCCACCACAGGTACACTAGAATCAGTCAGTGGAACCGTCTCATCAGCGTCCTCTTCTGGTGGGGGTATCATTTCCACCTCTGGTTCGGGGGAAGTTTCCGGAGGAGGTCCCATCGATGGCATTCCGGGGGGGCTGATTGGAGTGACACCAACTGGCTGCCCGGTCATCATTCCTAACGCAGCATCTATCATCTGGTCCTCTGAAGGACTCTCTTCCGTAGATTCTGGCATCTCCTCTGATTCGAACTCAGCGTCCTCATCGTATTCTTCCGGGGAATCTTCCAATTCGGGTTCATGCATATCAACAACAGATTCCTCTTCTGCGGGGACGTCGTCAACCATCTCATCATCCGGAGTTACTGGTGGGCCAGCGGGCGGCCCTCCAATAGGTACAGATGGAGGCCCAGAGGATGGCCCGCTTGGTGGGCCTGCAGGAGGCCCAGAAGGAGGTCCACCGGGGGGGCCTGTTCGTGGTCCGGGACCTGATTGAGAAGGTGGGCCGGACGGTGATTTTGAGGGAGGACCTCTCGGTGGTCCCGAACTGGTTCCGGGGGGGCCTCTAGGTGGTCCGGAGCGGGTCCCTGGAGGACCGCGTGGAGGGCCTCCATCCTTCTTTTTGACGACCCTCCGCTTGCGCGCCATGCGCGGGGACACTTCGACTTCTCTTTGAATACTATCGACAGGCCATGTGAATTCAGGGAATCGAAGCTGTTCAGGACTCATTAGCTGTCAACAGTGATTCCACACGTGAATCGACTCCCGGGGCGACGAGTTGCACTGCGTTCCATATTCCATGCTCTGCAATCGTCTGTTCCAATGTCTCAGCGGCGAGGTCGGACGGGTCGCAATATGCGAGTGCGCTCCTGAGCGTCGCCACCAGCGCAGAGTGCGGGAGGTCATGTTCGAAGCAGAGATGCAGTGGCCCTAGGATGCGGTCATGCAATCCCAGTTTGCGAATCGGGTCGCGGCAGTTGCGCTCGATTGGGTCGCTGATGCTCTCGTCCTGATATTTCGCCAGTGCTCGTTCACACCACCCCTGTTGCTCATCGGCATTGAATCCGTACTCGGCGATGAGCGCCGCGGATGACTCGGCACCGACCGCTCGTGCGACCGTTGCGATATCTTCGTCGTTGGCCGCATCAGCCAGCATACCGTGGCCCGCTTGTGCCCCCAAGTAGCAGACAGCGGCGTTGATTGCGTTGTAGGTGTACAACTTGCGTGTGAGTTCGATTGCGAAATTCGGGCGTGGCTCGAATCCTGCAACCCCAGCGAGAAGTTCAGGATTCACCAATGCATCACCATCGAATGGTAACGTCCAGTGATCCTGTACCTGTACGGTCAATGGGCCATACTCGGTTACCAATTCCGGAGTCGGCTCGATACATGAACGGAGAACCTGCGCCTGAGCGATGCCGACCTTCTCGGACCAGATTTTCTCCCTGACAACCACTGCTGGAGATGAATGATTCTCAGCGAGGATGATGTCTACCTCGCGGTCGATTTCGGAGATGCTTGCGGCCCAATCTGCCAGTCTGTTTCCACCCAGTGAAGTGAGAATGAGATCAGCCTCATCGAGGAGCAGATGCTCAACAGACGCCGAATATCCGGAAATGGTCTCTACTTCCCCCGTAGCTAGGTTGCATATCTGATACGACCCTACTGCGAGAGCATCGACGAGATTCTGATCAGAATCCACGAAGTGAATACGCCATCCACCTCTAGTGAGCAGTTGAGCGAGGAATCCGCGTCCCACCTTCCCCGCTCCGAAGATGACTGCAAGAGGTCGCTGAGCCAACTTGGCCACTCCAAGCACACTGACCTCCTGTCTCGCCCTGAGAGTCGCTCTGCGTGACTCGACCAATTGAGGAATCAGCGCCAATCCGCCACCGATTAGCATCTCTCCTGCGGGAAATCGTCCCTGAATCTCCTCGATCGGTTCGTTGACGGTCCGAAGAATCTGCCACGCTCCTCCCAACCGTTCTGGGTCATTCTCTAATTCGGTGATGAAACGCTCAGCCGCCTCAGGAACAGGTAGTTCGCTGAACGGCTCCGTGAGCGTGCGCCCGCCCGTAGATGTGGCATTGTAGCAGAGAGGAGGTAACCGCCCCAGCGCCGGCAACCAACTCATCATCTCCTGCGGTTCTCCGTCGACAAGACCCACATGTTCACTCGTGTTGGCGAGATTGAACAGCGCACCTTTTCCAGCAGCGAGTCCTACAACCCCTGCGGACAGGTCGTCACAACCACAGATGACTTCAGCGCCGACAGATATCCCTGAGAGAATTGACCCGGTATCGGAAACCTGTCCAATCACCTCTTCGGGTAGGTGGAAATTACCCTCTCCGGAGTAACCTCGCATCGAACGACTGTCACGCGCCACAACGCCTGTCAATTGCCAATTCAGCATATCCTTGAGTTGTACTGCGACCCCATCCCCGATTGGTCCATTCTCTTGCTCCCACTGCGCCAATCGCGACGGAACCCATGCTCGCGTTGGAGGGAGGATGTGGTCATTCTCTACTGGACGTTCGCACCCTTCTGGTAGGGGTTCGTTCCACGGTATGATTCTCCCAATCACCTCATCTTCTCGGATGACTATGGCTGAAGGTCCGTGGCCGGTGATTCCCACGCGTTCCACACTCCCCCCTCGCTCAGCGAGCCACTGACGGAGATTATCCCAGACTCCTTCAGAAGAGGGCCAAGCGTGCATCTCCCATTGCCCGTCTGATTGTAGAAGCAGGACCTTCGTGGCGCTAGTGCCCACATCTATTCCCAAGGTGAGCGGTTCTCCCATCGATTCACCTCAGGGTGCTTTCTCCGGCCATGCGTTCGGTTGCCAACCGAGAGCGGAAATCCCAGGTTCGAGGTCGATGAAGCGACCCGGTGAATCTGATTGGGCGGCAGTCAGCAGGTAGCCGGTAATCTGTGGGTGGCCAGAGCAGGAGTCTGGACTCCAGCCAGAGAGGTCAGCTTCCACGGCCTGCTCGTAGAAGTTGGCGACATCTGATTGCAGGAACGCGGTCGCCTGCAGCCGCCCACCCCGATCCCAGTGTTCTGACTCATCAGCGACCACTGTACCAATACGCACCGCGATGCATTCCATGCCGCGTCCGACTGCGTACTCTTCGCCCAACATCTCGACGTGCACCTTACTCTCTCCGTAGAATGAGGTGGGAGCAACGCCGTGCTCAACGCCGATTAATTCGCCTTCGAGGTCGCCCCCAGGGATGAGCCGCTCCTCCAGTCCAATCTGCACCAGTCCGGATGAAGCGAGCACCACTCGCCTGATTCCAGCAGCAGCAGCGCAGCGCATCACTCGCTCGGAGGCGATGAAGTTGTTCGAGCGGATGCTCTCGTCTGGATTCGATGGATTGGCATCCGCAGCCAGATGCACCAGCACATCAACTCCCGCGAGAGCCTCGGTCAATGCGGCATCAGCAACGGATGCCAGATCGAAGTGATGAGTAACCCTTGCCGGCGCCTGTTCATCGTCAGTGTTTCGCGAGGCGGCCACCCAAGCGTCGTGTGGCAGGTCGATGCCGACCAACTCGTGTCCTCGCTCGAGCAGTCGGTCGTGGACGACCCCGCCAATGAGCCCCGCGACCCCGGTCACCGCTACCTGCATCAGCACTCGGAGAGAAGAACCTCCTCCATGAGGTTGCGCCCGCACCACCAAGTGGGTCGCGTGCGTGTTCGCGCGTGTGCGGCACAGTCTTGAGCGGCATCCATTCCTCATGCATCATGGAACCGCGCGGCAGTGGCTTCCCCGCTCTTCTGCTCGCCGCGATGCTGTTCTTTGGCATGCTCGTTGGCAGTACCGCTTGGGTTTCTCTGAATACTGGTGTGGATGACGATTCTGAAGGAGACGAGGGGAATGACGGTGAAGGTGAATCAGAACTCGTGCCTGTCCCTGAAATAACAGAGTGTGCGTCCGATGAAATCGAGGTTGACGGCGAATGCATCCGCATCATCGCACCGAGTAACCTGACGTTCAACTCTGATACTCATCTTTTGATAATCGGTTACTTCCACTGGTTGGAGTGGACCGCTTCGGGAGATGCTCCAGATTACCTAGGTATCGAATGCATAGATACTGGAGCCGAGATTGAATTTCGAGAGAACAACTCTCTGCGAGTGCGCGCTGATTTTCCTGAAATGGCTGACTGCGTGATCACCATCGCCAATGTCGGTGGTTCCACCTACGCTTCTCTGTTCATCGAATTCGTGGACAGGCCCCCGGATGAACTGGCCTATCTACCCGACGCCCACGTACTCGTGCGCAACGGATTCTTCCAGACGACCGAACCGTTCTGGGGTGGTGGTGAACCCACTTCATGGACTGTTACCCCCAATCTGCCAGAGGGCCTTGAACTGCGTGACAACGGGGTCATTGTGGGAGCGGCCGCGGGTCTCTTGCCCGCGACTGAGTTCATCGTGCGCGCTAGCAATTCAGGAGGTATGGATGAGACGAGCATCACTCTGACAGTGCTGGACACACCTCCAAACTCGGTGAGGTACGCTGACGAAGAGGTAATTCTCACAATCGATGAGCAGATGGATTCGATGCAGCCATCGGCCTCAGGAGGAGCTGCCGTCGAGTGGAGCGTCAATCCACCTCTGGAAGCGGGACTGCAGTTCGACAACGCCACCGGTGTGATATCTGGAACTCCTCAGCAGCTCTCGACCCGCACTGCACACTTCATCTGGGCCAACAACACAGGTGGCTCTGATGTGACAGTGGTCTACATCACTGTCAACGACCATAATGTGGCGAGCGTCGACTACGGACTCCAGCAACTCGACCTCGTCTGGAACTACGACACACTAGATCTCACTCCATCCACTACCGGTGGGGCCCCCATCCTCTGGAGTATTGATCCACCTTTACCTCAAGGTCTGCTGTTCGAGGGTTCTGACGGGCGCATCCATGGAAGCGCAGACACCCTGCACCCGTGGACCAACCACACCATCTGGGCGAACAACACCGGTGGCTCGTTCCAGACCTGGATGGAAGTGCACATCGCTGACATGACACCGGGGAACATCTCCTGGCTGGACGGAACCACACATGTGCTGGCCGCAAATAAGTCGTTCAGTATCTCACCGATTAACGAAGGCCCGTATGTCGATGAATGGGCGGTCGACCCACCTCTCCCCGATGGGCTCTACTTCGATACGAACAACGGGGTTATCTCCGGCTCTCCAGTAGGAAGAGATGGGAAGAAGATCTCACGTCACGCATGGACAGTGCACACTGTCTATGCCAACAACAGCGGCGGTTCGTTCTCGGAGAATCTCACCTTCTCAATTCATGATATCGCTGCCGACCACACCGAATTGGCCGCACGTCCGGTCGGAGTAATCGATTACGGGGGGGCGTGGCCGAGCCTCATCCTACCCATCAGCGAGTGGGCGTTCTCGGTCGGCGTCGACTGGGATGGTCGACCAATAATGTCAGCAGCACATGCAGAGCGTGGGCGAGTAGTAGGATACGGGCACGAAACGATGGTGGCGCGCACCGGGGGAGACAACCGTTCGAACCTCTCACTGAATGCACTTGACTGGGTGTGCGATGGTCTAGGGAAGACCGTAGGACTAGAGTCATCGTTCAACGGCTGGAAAGACACTCTGCTGAACGAGGGGTACGCTGTGATAATCGATGCACAGCCATCTGACCTCATCAATATCGACTGCTTCGTAACTGAGTTCTGGAATGGATACACGGATGCGGAGAATCTGCAGATAACCAACTGGTTGTCTGCTGGTGGAGGATTGATTCTAGGTGGACACGCGTGGTATTGGTCATACTCGAACAGCGATGTTGCGCACAACTATCCGGGTAACAAGATTGTCAGAACTACTGGGCTGTACGTATCGTCCAGTTCTGGTTCCTCCACCTTTACCGTCGGTGCATCAGCGTGGGGCGACCTCTACCGCTTGCACGGCTCCCTTCCCCGTGTACGGGACCACGTGCTCGGTGGCCAACAGATGACACAGACTGATGCGAACATCGCCGCTAAGACGGTGAATCTGTGCGTCAGCAACCTGCCTCTGGACTTCACAGATTCCTGGGGTGCGCTGCGCGACATGAGCAACCAAACTGGTTGGATTCAGATTTCCAGCAGCAACCCCTTCACGCTGAACGCTGACGAGATCGACGACCTGCTGCTCAACATTCAGGAGCAACTGATGCAGCGACTTCCAGCGGACGAGCTCGCCCCACATCCCAGTTCCAGCATATTCCCTGGTTCGGTGAACGCAACCGCACCTCGATTGCATCGGACAGTGACAATTGATGGAAACTTCAGCGGGCTTCCGAGTGATTTTGGCTACGCAAATGCCCGTTCTCACGGGCGCATGAGCACCGGCCTCTACGTTTCTCCAGGTGAGGTCGTGAACGTCACGGTCCCTGCAAGTCTGCTTGGGCAGAACGCGTATGTGCTGGTTGGCGCTCACTCGGACAGTCTGTGGGGTAAGACCACACTCTCACGCCACCCTCAGATTGTGCGCTGGTGGGGCATCGACGCAACCACGATACAGGTCGGCAATTCATTCGGCGGTCCAATCTACATCTGTATTCCAGCGGGTGCGACTCTCGGCGAGTTCGATGTCTCCATCGACGGCGCGGTCGAGATGCCGCGCTATGTTCACGGAACAACGCTTCTATCTGACTGGCAGATCGCGCTCAGGGGTGCTCCTGCACCGATTGCTGAACTTGCGTCGGATTGGTTCATCTTGACCGTCCCGAGCAGTGACATCCGCAACCTGAACGACCCGGATGTGGCGATGGATTTCTGGGACGACGCGCTGCAGATGGAGCACAATCTGTCGGGATACACCCCGTGGCCGCGGGTCGAGCGCGCCGTGTTCGACGTGCAAATCTCCGCAGGATGGATGCATTCCGGTTACCCGTTCATGGCACATCTGGCTTCGTCGCCTGGAGTGGTGAATGGGACATACATGAGGCAGAACGGAGACTGGGGGATGTTCCACGAGCTCGGGCACAATCATCAGTGGATGCCCTCGACATTGCCTGGAACGACGGAGACAACATGCAATCTTCACTCGGTGAAACTGATGACCGACTTGGTCGGAGTGGACCTTGGCCAAGGTCACGGGGCCTTAAGCACTCAATCGAGAATCAGCAGAGCGGAGGCCTATTTCAACGGCGGCTCGCAGATTAGCCAATGGAGTGTTTGGACCGCGCTGGAGACCTATCTGCAGGTACAGGAAGAGTTCGGCTGGGAACCGCTCACCACCGCGTTGACTGTCTACTACAACATGAGCAATCCACCCAGCGGCAGCGATGCTGAGTTCAACGAATGGGTGAGGCAGATATCGTTCGCCACTGGCTACAACCTGTCCGAATTCCACAAGGCGTGGGGCTTCCCAGTGACTGAGGCTACAGAGAACTCGCTTGACCACCTCCCAGTCTGGACCACCGATCCACTCAGGGGGTGGGTGTACGAGTACGACCCGGTAATCCGCAACGCCACTGAGGTGAACATCTCCACCGATTCGGCCACCCTGGACTGGACGATTTACGACAACGGCACGAACACCACTTGGAATGTCTGCTGGGGTACGAGTGATGGCGGAAGCAACAGCGCGTCATGGGACAGTTGCTCGAGCATAGGGTCGAATCTCAGCGCGGGGGCGTCTGTTCACTCGTTGGCGGGACTCGCCAGCAGCACAATCTATCACTGGCGCATCTATGTCGACAACGGGAACGGTCGAACATGGATGGATGCGACGCGTTCCTTCACCACAGCATGATTCTGGACTAGGATAATCTTCATGTCCGGCGGCAATGGTGAACCCACAGGTGGGTTCCATGCCTCGCACGCGTCACGCAGCGCTCCTTGGAGCGCTGTTAGCCATCCTTTGCGCCGTCTCAATGCTCCAAGCAGACGCCGTTCCTACAGATTTGGCGGCTGTGGAGGAGGTTAATCCAGAGTATGCAGGGGCCCGAAGCGATCCGGATCTCATCATCGACTACATCTACACGAGTTGGACCACATCTGAGGCTGGTGAGACAGAGTCTGTGAATGTCCGATTGGAGAACCAAGGCACGGACTCAACCGGTTCGTTCTATTGGGGAATCTACCTCTCGACTGACACCACCATCACTACCAACGACATCGAATTGGATTCCTATTCCAAGTCGTCAATGAGCGCTGGGAGTACCACCTCGACATTCTACAAGTCGGTTACCATCCCAACGACCATCACCGGGGGACGCTACTATGTCGGCGCCCTCGCTGACATCAACTCGCAGGTCAGCGAGTCAAACGAGAACAACAACGACGACTACGACCGACGAGTGACCATCGACGAGCAGCCCGACCTCACAGGTAGGAGTTGCAGTGCGCCGACCACTGGAGTCGTGGGTGACTATCTCGATTCGTCCATTTCACTCAGCATCGAGAACGACCCTGGTGGCTCGTACATCGCGTCGTCCGGCTCCTTCGACTGGGCGATGTACCTCAGCACGGACAGCACCATCACCACCAGCGACACCCAGGTTGGCAGTGACCAGTACAAATCGAGCATTTCCGGCGGGAGCTACTCTTCTGATTCGCTCTCGACCAGCAACCGCATCCCGAGTTCCATGAATCCTGGCACCTACTACTGGGGCTACATCGTCGATGTGGATGACGACGTCGATGAACAGGACGAGAACAACAACGACTACACTTGCAATCAGGTGACCATCGAGGATGACTTACCTGACATTGTGGCTGACGATGTCGGCACCACCTCGTCATCGGCGGTGATGGGTGACACCATCTCGGTCTCTTACCGAATCGATAACGACGGCCACGATTACACCGGCTCATTTTACTGGGAACTCTACCTTTCGACCGACCGCACCATCACGACCAACGACATCTACGTCGATGAATTCAGTCGAAGCAGCATTTCTCCCGGATATTACTATTCAGGGACTCAGTACAGCGTTCAGATTCCTAATGGAATCAATCCGGGCTACTACTATCTCGGAATGATTGCCGACAGTCGTACCTCGGTGACCGAACTTGATGAGACGAACAACGTGGTGGCTGACAGTGGCCGCATCAACATCGAGGAGCAGGCAGATCTTGTTCCAGGCACACCCTCTGGGCCGAACTCCGCACACACTGGTGACCAGGTGAGTCTCAGTTGGCGCATCGACAACGACGGTGACGACTCCTCGGGCTGGTTCTACTGGGAGGCCTACCTCTCCACCGATCGTACCATCACTACCAGTGACACAAAGGTGGGCTCAACTCAGCAGGCGAACAGTATCAACGGCGGTTCCTATCGCACGGGGAGCCTGTCGGTGACTATTCCGAACAGCCTCTCGACCCGCACATACTACTGGGGCATCATCGCTGATACGACCGACCGTGTCGAAGAGGGAGATGAATCAAACAACGCCGACGATGGCAACAGTATCTCAATCACCTTCGCAGAACCAGATCTCAGGGCGGATTACATCTCAGTAAACTCGGCGACTCGCACCATCTGTGAACAGGGTACGGTGACTGTTGACCTGGATGTCTCTAACCAAGGCAATGTCAACGCCGACGCACACTACTACGACGTCTCGTTCTCTACAAGTGGTGGGTTCGGCACATGGACCAGCATCGGTCAGGGAACCGGCCCTGCTGGTGTGTCGAGTTACACGCATCAGCCGAGTGGAACCATCCCAGCATCGATGTCGCCAGGGACCTACTACGCGCGGCTGTATGTGGACTACTACGACCACATCTCGGAGAGTGATGAGTACAACAACGATATCACGACTTCAACCGCACAATTAACCGTTCAGCAGTGCGAACCCGACTTGGTTCCCACTGCGGTATCCGGGCCGACGGCGGGAGCTCGAGGAGCAACAGTGCAGGTGTCAGTATCAGTGGCCAATCAAGGGGTGGTGGCGGCGAACGATGTCCCGGTGGACATCTTCCTCTCGGCGGACCAAACGGTCACGAACCAGGATGTCTACATCGGATCCAAGACCATCGCCAGTCTTGCATCCGGTGCCACATGGTCTGACACACTGGCTCTGACAGTACCTTCCAACCTCGGTAGTGGTTGCTGGTACTGGGGTGTGCTGGTCGACATCAACAATGCAATCCAGGAACTCGATGAGACCAACAATGCCCTAGCGAACAGCGCCCAATTCTGTGTCCAGCAACCGAATCTCCGGGTCGCATCCGTGAGCGTGCCCGCCAGCGCGACCTCTGGGCAGAGCGTGGATGTCGTAGCCTCCATCCAGAACAGTGGCGGATCGGCGGCACCAACATTCGAATGCAGGCTCTTTCTCTCATCGGACTCCTCTCCGAGTGCAGATGATGTCCTACTGGATACATTCAGCGTGCAAGGGTTGGCTGCGAGCGCCAGCACTTCGCGGACACTCCCCGTCCAGCTTGCGAGTGACTTGGTCGGCACGTACTACTTCGTGGTGGAAGTAGATACGGGGCAGAGCGTTGCTGAGGAGGATGAATCCGACAATTCCGATGCATCCCCACAGATTCACATCAGCGCACCGACGCTGGACCTCCTAGCGGAGTACATCGAATCCGCTACCTCTGCTGAACCGGGTCAGACGCTGGAGATTCGCTGGGGTGTGGAGAACCTAGGACCGGATGAACTCGGATTCCAAGTTGATATCTGGCTCTCTGCGGACCGCTCGCTGGATGGTGGCGATACTCTGCTCACCACTTCCTCAATCCCCTCGCTTTCAGGGGGTACACAGGTCGACCAGACCTCGATGGTGCATCTGACCGACAACATGACCGGAAGTTGGTGGCTGCTGTTGCACGTCGACTCGACAGAACAGTACGCAGAGGATGACGAGGTGAACAACCTGCTCGCCTCCAGCCGCAGTCTACGCATCGATACCGAAGCTCCCGAACCGGTGAGTAATGGGCTTCCCGGATGCGATGAGCCGAACACCGATGGTGGTAGCGGAAGCGACGCCGCAGGAACGCGTTCCTCGGCCACCAATCTCGGACTAGACCCAGTCGCATTGACTGTCGAAGGTTGTCTGCTCGGTTCAGACACGGATGACTGGTACTCGTTCGTTCTCAGCGTCAACAACCAGACGGCCATCGCTCTGTCAGCGGAAGGTCTCGAGTTCAGTCTTGAACTCCACAATGGTACGGCAACGCTCGAGTATGCCAGCGTCGACCTGCTCACACCGGTGGTGACGGTATCAGCACTGAATGATGAGGTGGATAATTCGTCACTGTTGTTCCACATCCACATTAGCCGCGACGCGACGGAATCAGGGGGGGCTTACCGCCTGAAGTTGGTCACTGTCAGCGGTAGTGAGTCCACGGATCTGCTCCCTCCACCTGCTCCCGAACTGATTCCACAGGATGACTGGATTTCTGCCGACTATCTGCAACTTGAATGGCCGCAGGTAATCGATGAGGGGTCGTCTGGATTGTCGTATTATGAGGTGCGCTGGGCCGGAGGACTGTGGTCACAGGTTATGCAGAACTCTACCAGCTTGAACATCTCGATGCTTGTTGATGGGCGCCACTCGTTAGAGGTACGAGCGGTGGATAACTCCAGCAACGTCGGGCCGGCGAGTGCCATCTGGGTGCGCATCGACCGCTCCCCCCCCACCGTGATTGTGTCACAACTCGACGCCCAGTACTCCGGGCCTCCTGTGCTGCACGTGGGAGTGGTGGTGGATGACGGAGAAGGTAGCGGAATCGGTTCAATAGAATGGGCGTTCGACAATCACACCTGGATGGAATTCCCGCAGAGTGGCGCTATCATCTGGTCAGACTGGGATGATCTCGACCTCTACGTGCGCGTAACCGACGGAGCAGGGGCAAACACGACTGTTCATCTGAACATCACCGCACCCGAGCCACCAGACAGCGGTGACAGTGTCGTGGATACCTCGACAGGAGGGGGGCAAGAATCCGGTTCATACGTCGGTCAGGTAACACTGTGGGTGCTCATCGCACTGCTGCTGGCGGGCATTGCTGCGGCAGGAATTTATCTTGCATTCCGCGGCCGCAGTTACGAGGATGAGGACGCAGATGAGGTCGAAGAAGAAGCAGACGAAGGGCCGGTCGCAGACATCACTCCGGTCGCAGCCGCACCCCACGAAATCGAGCCCGCACAACCAATGCAGCATGTCGCTGATCACCATGGACTTCCATGGGGGGGTGCATACGAACAGGAAGGCCATCAGGCAGTCTATGTCGCTACAGACGGAGGTCGCTGGAGACAGCAGCCCGATGGCTCCTTCATTCTAGATGTCCCTGAGGCTGGTCCATGAGTGACGATGTGTTCGAGGCGGAAGTCATCGACGCCGCCCCCACTGGACTGTTGCGTGAAGGCAGGTTCGACATCGGTGCCGACCCGCGGTTTCGATACATCTGGTTCTTCATCGTCTATCTCGGATTCTCGATGCCGGCCGCCTTCCTCGCCTACTGGGGGCGGACGCTTGGGCAGGGTGAGCACTTCGGACTGTCCTACGCCACTGTGATGCTCTGGTGGATGGTAACGCAGATTCCGTTCTTCCTGCGCCCGGTCGCCTCAGTGGTGGTCGACAAGAAAACCGGTCTTCCCGGTGGACGACGTCGCCCGTGGATGGCCATGGGAATCATCGGTCACATCGTCCTGCTGCTGCCGCTGCTGGTCATTGATCTGGGCAGCAGCACGACCCTCTGGTTCCTCATCGTGATGGTCGCCTTCATACCACGGGTGTTCGCCGAGCAGGCGATCGGCGGCCTGATGATCGAGTACCTGCCCAATCCAGGCAGCATCAACGCCACCATCGCGCTCGCGTACCGCGTCGGTGGTAACGCCGTCGCGCTGCTGATGGCGGCACTCATCGGCCAGTCGCTCATCGGCTCTTACGACACCGTCTTCCTCGCCACGGCAGGATTGCTCGTCGTCGGTCTGCTCGGAGGTCTCGGATTCGTGCTGATGATGCGCGAAGGCAGCATCCTGCGGGGGCCGCACGCCACCCAGCCGGTGGATGAGGAGCCGAGCGAAGAGCGGATTGTCGCAGAAAGTGTTGCGGAGGCGCTGGAGAAGCCGGAGTTGGACTGGCCTGAAGGGACCAGTACGTGGACGAAGTTGCAGGGTGCACTATCGACGAAAACGGCGGTGGCTGCGCTCGTCATCGCATTCTTCCTGCCATTGGGAGATGGCTTCGAGGCGATGTTCGTCACCTTCCTGTTCCAGGATCTCGGGTGGTCGGACGCACGGGTGACGAGTTGGGGATTCTGGTTTGGAATAGTCACACTGCTCGGCCTCATCGGGCCGATTCTGTCCGATTACCGTGACCGCAGAGAGATGCTGAAACTCTACGCGCTGCTCTCTGCCGGATGCTATCTGGCGCTGTCAATCTCGATGCTGCTGCCGGTTCCGTGGTGGATTCCCGTCGCTCTCTGGTTCCCTACTCTGGTGTTCACTGACTGGATGATGTTCACCTTCATCGCCACCTGGGTGGAGATCAGTGATCCACGACTCGCTTCTACTCACTTCTCGCTCTATCAGATGCTGCAGGCGATTTCGGCGACGTTCATCATGGTCGGACTGGGAACACTGGTGCTCTGGGTATCTGGAGAGGCGTTCTGGCTGCTGTTCGGGATGGCGGCGCTGGGGCCGGCCATAGGCTGGTTCCTGTTCGGATTCCTCGAACTCGAGGAGGAGAAGCGAGGAACGGACCGATTCGACTTCGACGTGGTGTCGGCTCGTTTCCAAGGAATCCTGCAGCGGATTGTGCCCACCGCCGCCAGCATGGAGGTTGCCGACGCCCGCCCACGAATGCGCATCGCCGCTGCCCTCGTTGGCGTGTTCCTGCTCGTCGGTGTCGTCGCCGCATCGAGCCAGCTCACATTCACAGAGGAGGTCGAGGTCACTGAATGGTCTGCCGAGTTCAACACGAACATGACTGTGGCAGAATCATCTGAAGTTCTCTCACCTGGAGAGACCATTTCGGTGGAGATTGAGATGCAGAATCCAGGGATCTACCTCGCCACCTGGCAAGCCACTGTGACCTCGGGGGGATTTCCACCAGCAACGCCTCAGTGGCAGGTCGACCTCTATACGCCTGCATCAGTCGACATCACGGGTCACGGCAACGCGACCGAAGGCAGCTGGGTGAACGAAGGTAGTTCCACGGCCATGGTGAATTCGACAGTACCATCCAGCATCAACGGCACGGACGCTGACGCTGTGACGTCAACAGTGATGGAATGGATTCAGAAGGAGGGATGGGACTGGGCGATGGGGACATGGATCGTCGACCTGACATACACGAATGATGGAGCAGCCCTCCCCCCTCAAAGGACGGCCGAATGCACAATCACGCTCACGATCGAGTACTATGAACTGCCAGGAGAGTCAGAATACACATCAAACAACACCACCGAAGAGCAGGTGAGGTCGTTTGGCTTGGCTGTCGGTGGAGTTCTTGGCTTACCCATCCTTGCCGGTACTCCAGTGTTGGCGTGGTTGGCGGGAAGGCCGCCGTTGGTGTGAGGTGAGAGATTGAGCTGCCCCTTCTGTGAGATAATCGAGGA
>CAXEUS010000209.1:0-6133 GCA_963999385.1 uncultured Candidatus Poseidoniales archaeon
AACAAGGACTCCGGCAAGTGCGGCCTTCCTGAGATCAACTTGGGAGTACTGGCCGGAACTGGAGGAACGGCACGACTCACACGACTCATCGGCAAGGCGCGTGCGCTCGAATACATGGTGAGCGGCGAGTTGATGGCCTACGAGAAGGCGGAGGAGTTGAATCTCATCAACCACCTATGGGATGGCTCACTCTCAGATTTCCGTCAAGACATCCTCGACTACGCTGGCCAGTTCACACTTCCCTACAAGGCGACCCTCGCCGTTGGCAACATCAAGCGCAGCGTACAGACAGGACCGGAGATTCCCTTCGAGTACCATCTAGCGCTTGAGCGTGAACTGCAGGCTGCTCTGTTCGGCAGTGACGACGCCAAGGAAGGCATCGCCGCCTACGTCGAGCGGCGCACACCTCGATTTGAAGGCAAGTGATTGCCTCACGTGCGAGCGCGGCCTGACCCTGTCAGGCCGCCACAGGCTAGAAGCGTCGATTTGATGAACTTCGGTTAGTTCGCGCTGGTCATGGGACCGACAGAGGTGGTCGAAGAGCACGAGCCCAACTTTGAGGCTTGGATTGACCAGTTCAACGACTGGCAGACGCGCATCGGCTTCGACCCAGCGTGGCTGGGCGATTATCGCTTCGAGATCAAGTTCGACTGGGATGTTGCTGGAGACACTATCGAATTCGGTGACTTCGAGGGCATGCCCAAATGGGAACGACGAATGCAGGTTCCCCAGCAGAGTGTTCGAGACGCCATCATCAGTATGGTGAGCGTCCAGGGTGACACCGAGTTCGCCAGCGTGGAGCAGCAGTGGCACCTCCTCGATTCAGCACCTACGGAGTATGACCGGAAATCAGCTATGAGAATCATGTGCGAGGAGCAGAGGCACGGATGGCAGATGGCCTACGTGCTGTGCAACTACTTCGGCGAGCATGGCATCCGCGAGGCACAGAAACTTCTGGAGCGAAACTCGGGTGGCAACCCCCAGCGAGAAGAGGGGGAGGGGCAGCGCCTGCTAGGTTCGTTCAACGAGCCGATTGACCACTGGCTTGATTTCTTCATGTTCACGCACTTCATCGATCGTGACGGCAAGTTCCAACTGAAGATGCTCTCCACTTCCTCATTCAAACCACTCGCCGCCAGCATGGGACCGATGCTCAAGGAGGAGTCATTCCACCTAGGGACAGGGGCTAATGGAATCCGTCGCATCGTCAAGCAGGGAGTCATTCCGTGTGCCCTGCTGCAGAAGTACATCAACAAGTGGACCAGCACCGGCCTCGACCTATTCGGGGTCGATGAATCAACTTCTGCACAGTGGGCATATGTCTACGGAATCAAGGGACGTTACGACGAGCGTGAGGTGAACACACCGGCGGTGCGGGAACACCTGAACGAAGAGAGCCGGATGCACTATTTCGACGAATTGAACAAGGAGATGGAGCGTATCAACAAGTCACGCCACGAAGATGAGTCAGAACTCTACATTCCGTCAGACAAATTCCACCGCGGCATCGGCAAGTTCGCCGGTAAGCCGCACACGGTGCATGGAGAGCCGTACGAGGGAAGTGATGAGGAGTGGCAGAAGTACCTCTGCGAGATGCTCCCCTCCGAAGAGGACGAAGCAGCGCTCAAGGAACTGTTCAAGCAGGAATGGATTCAGTACCGCGAATGGAAGGAGTGACGCGCACGCAGGCGCGCGGGCGGGGGTGTACAGATGCGTGCGTACGCGCTGCTGAATCTTGACAAGGAGCGGTTGCAGCCGTTCTTCGATCGCGTACCCGAATTGTTCCATGCCCACCACCACAGCGAGGCTGAGGACCCCAAAGGGTACGAGGAACTGCTCTACCGCCTCTACCGACCATACACATCAGCCATGCTTGACATGGTGGACCGCTGGGCAGTGTTCGACGAGCGAGATTGGAGGGAGGATCTGCAACTGGAGGTGATGCTGTTCCTGTATGCCATCCGCTATCCAGATACCCTGCTTATCGAGAGTCTGTCAGAAAAGGCGTGTGCTGACTTGCCTCGACTGTCGACATACCTGCATTTCACCAAGCACACCTACGCCATCTGGGACGAGGACACCCGCAAGGGACTCTGCCGACTGGGAATTGAGATTCCACCACTCGATACCGCCGACCCCTACATCTACGGAGCCTACATTTCAGCAATCGAGTTACTCAAGGACATCGCTCCGTTCACCTGCTTCCTAGAGCACGATGTTCCCCGACAACGCCTGTTCCAGGCAGCTCTCGCATCATGGGGACGCGAGGGGGGCGGCTGAATGACCGTCGAACGAGTGGCAGTAATTGGTGCGGGAACGATGGGGGCCGGCATCGCGCAACTGTGCGCGCAGGCCGGCTGGCGTACCAACCTGTATGACGCGTTTCCCGAAGGGCTAGCCGCAGGGGTGCAGCGCATCTCCGACTTCTGGGATGCGGGAATAAAGCGGGGTAAGACCACCGAGGCCGAGAAGCGGGCATGGTCGGCCAATCTGTTCGCAGTGACCGACTTCGCTGAAGCGGTAGAAGATGCAGACCTGGTCATCGAAGCGGTGCCGGAGAATCTGAAACTCAAGCAGGACATCTTCGCCAGACTGGACTCGCACGCTCCCGCGCACGCGTTACTGGCGACGAATACCTCTGGGCTGGAAATCTCGCAGATAGCTGCCGCCACGAGTCGTCCAGAGCGGGTGATTGGAATGCATTTCTTCAATCCAGTTCCAATCATGAAATTACTCGAACTGGTTCGACACGATGGTATCGCTGAGGACACCATCGAAGCGGCCGAGGGAGTAGGGGCCGCGTTAGGAAAGACGACCATACTCGTGCGTGACATCCCGGGATTCGCCACCAGTCGACTCGGAGTGGTACTCGGTAACGAGGCGATTCGCATGCTCGCTGACGGTGTCGCTTCAGCAGGAGATATTGATACCGCCATGCAGTTGGGCTACAAGCACCCCCTAGGGCCGCTCGAACTCTCAGATCTCGTCGGTCTGGATGTGCGTCGTGACATCCTCAACAACCTCGCCATCGCATTCGATGACGACCGCTACCTGCCTCACCCGCTGCTGGAGGATCTGGTGGCCGAAGGAAGTCTTGGGAAGAAGGCTGGAAGAGGCATCTACGACTGGTCAACCGGCGAGAAAGAAGAGCGGGAATTACCTGGGATGCTGTGAATCAACTGAATTCAGGGTCACGCTTCTCAAGGAATGCTTTGACACCTTCTTGGAAATCATCGCTCATCGCCGCATCGGTGATCAACATCTGTTCGAAATCCAGTTGAGGATCGAAAAACAGTGACGACTGTGAATCAAGCAACTGTTTGGTAGCGCGTCGTGAGCGAAGCGACCATCTGCCCCATTCACGAGCCACCTCAATCGCCCTGTCAAGCAACTCGTCGTCATCGACGATTTCGTCCACCGCGCCATAGGCGAGGGCGGTTTCGGGCCCCCAGGTCTCGTTGTTGAAGAAAAAGCGCTTCGTCCTCTGCAACCCGACAAGACGTGGTAGCAGCCAGGTCGTCCCGCCGTCAGGAGTCAGCCCGAGACGAAAGAAGGCGGCGGCGAGTTTCGCGTCTGGTCCCGCCACCCGATAATCAGCGGCCAGTGCCAGCCCGAGACCAGCACCGGCTGCGGCACCGTTGAGGGCGGCGACGTACACCTTCTCCGTAGTTCTCAGCCGAGCCAGCAGCGGGTGTAGTATGGTAGTCAACTCGTCAACCAATGGACCAATGGTCCCTGCTGCCAGATGCTGCTCAAAGGCGTTGATGTCCGCGCCGGCCGAGAAAAACTGTCCCGTTCCTGTCAGAATGATGGCGCGCACGTCGTGGTCATCCATCTGAGCGTTGAGCGTGTCTGAAATTTCCTGCATGGTGTGTGCATCGAAGGAGTTCTTGGCCGCCTCGGCCTCAATCCGGACCAGCGCCACCCCGCCATCGTGCTTCTCGACTGTTAGGGCCACACATCTCGTCCGATGTTCTCATTCTTGAATTGCATGAATCTGATAAGACGCGTCCTAGTGGCCACATCCGATGCACACGCGTGAACGACTCTACATTGACGGCCAATGGGTCGACGCCACCGGAGAAGGTGACATCCAGGTCATCGATCCCGCCACCGAGAAACTGGTAGGCTCAGTCCCAGTCGGCTCCTCATCAGATGTGGACGCGGCCGTCGCTGCCGCTCGGCGCGCATTTCCCTCATGGTCCCAGAGTACCTTAGAGGAACGGGCGGACATCCTGAACCAACTGTCGGCTCTGTTCAAGGAGCGTGGAGAGGAATTGGCTCAACTGATTACATCCGAGGTCGGCACCCCAATCGGATATTCTCGCATGGCGATGGTCGGCACCCCGAGCGTGGTGCTACGCTCCTACGCCAAGATGCTAGCCGATTTTGAATTCGAGGAGGAAATTCGTAACTCGTTAGTGGTCAAGGAACCAATTGGGGTCTGTGCTATGATTACCCCGTGGAACTTCCCTCTGCACCAGATTATCGGGAAGGTCGCCCCCGCTATCGCCGCCGGCTGCACGATGGTTCTCAAACCATCCAAGGAAGCGCCTCTCAACGCCTTCGCACTCGCCGACATGCTCGACGAAATCGGCCTTCCTGCCGGCGTATTCAACCTAGTCAGTGGACATGGGAGTCAGGTGGGTCAGGCGTTGTCCGCACATCCGGATGTCGACCTGGTATCATTCACAGGTAGCACGGGCGCGGGCGTGCGCGTGAGCGAGGCGGCTGCGCCGAGTGTGAAGCGAGTAACCCTAGAATTGGGCGGCAAGAGTGCCAACATCATCCTCGACGATGCGGATATCGCCACGGCTGCCAAGGTAGCCATCGGTGCCTGTTTTGCCAACTCCGGCCAAACCTGTTCTGCACTGACCCGCCTGCTGGTGCCATCCGGCGCCATCGATGAGGTGGTCGACATCATCTCAGCCCGCGTCAACGGGTACTCTGTGGGCGATCCTCGTGACGAGTCTGTTCGCTGCGGACCGATGGTTTCCGCTTCCCAGCAGGCGAGCGTATCGGAATACATCTCCAGTGGAATTGAAGAGGGGGCTACCCTGATTGCCGGTGGAGAAGGCATGCCCGAAGGGCTTGACTCCGGATTCTTCGTCAAACCGACCGTATTCGCAGATGTTACGCCCGAGATGCGCATCTGGTGCGAGGAGATATTCGGACCGGTGTTGGCCATCACAACCTACGACAGCGAGGAAGAAGCAATTGCCCTTGCAAACGACTCCGAATACGGATTGTCAGGTGGAGTCTGGTCAAGTGATGAAGAACGTGCCATGTCAGTGGCGCGCCAACTGCGAACCGGACAGGTTAGCATCAACGGTGGAGCGTTCAACATCTCCGCGCCGTTTGGGGGCTACAAAATGTCAGGCAACGGTCGTGAACTCGGCACACACGGCCTAGAGGAGTTCTTCGAAGTGAAAGCAATCCAGCGCTGACAGGAGTGATGCCGATGGCGGATTCAGGTAGCGCTGACAGACCACCGCGGCTCCTACTCATCGGAGGCGGCACAGGTGTGGGTAAGACGACCTTGGCTAAGGCCGTGGCTCACGAATACGGGTTCGGACGCATAGTCAGCACTGACACCATTCGCGAGGTTATGCGCGCCACAGCAGGGCCTGACGCACCAACGGCGTTGAACCGCTCATCTTACGGCAATGGTGAAACCGGTGATGCGGTGACAGATTGGATCGATGCCTGTTCTGCTGTACGGCCAGGAATCGACGCTATCATCTCGCGGGCGCGCAGGGAGGGGGTAGATCTGGTGATTGAAGGTGTTCATCTCGTGCCCGAGGAAGGATTCTTGCACACATGGAATAGCCAAGGAGGCGTCGCAGTGGGCATGATTGTCACTATCGGTCATGAAGGCACACATCAGGAGCGTATTGAACAGCGAGAGGAGCACACCTACCGAGGCCCTACTCGCTACCTAGCGGCATTCGAACGCATCCGTGCAATCCAGCGCGGCATCGAGGAGAGATCGGGTGGAGCCAACTGGAAATCACTCGACAGCCATTTGGAGCAGAACTCTATCAAGCGGGTCGAACAGTGGTTGACAACAGCCTGGTACCAACGGAGATAGTGGCATGGGAGACGTTGAGAAACCGGAATCCTGGCTGCCACA
>CAXEUS010000210.1:0-12019 GCA_963999385.1 uncultured Candidatus Poseidoniales archaeon
TGGCTAACTTCGGCATCGATTGATTCCCCTCACATACGCACCCGCAGCACGTAAGTGCTGCGAACGCTTGATGGGCGTTCTTAGGTCTCGGTGCTCCGATGGCGTCCGATTCCGATGATTCCGTAGCATCGGACCGAATCAAGCGGCTGCTGGCTGGATTGAAGACAAATACAGCGTTAACCAGTTTGAGCAGTGTCAAGGAGGAATTCAAAATCGTCACCGACGACATTGCGGAGCGGGTACATGAATTCACCGAGAACCAGGTCGACCGATTCTACCGCCTACTGCTGCGCTCCCCCGGGCCAATCGTAGTGATGATGATACTACTCACCGCGCTGGTCGGCAAGGACGCACTCGATTTTGGACAGCAGATTAACGGCGATGTCGAGATTTACCTTCCAGACGGTGCCGAGTCGACGGAACTGCTTCTCGAGGTGCGCGAGCAATGGTCGACTGACATAGTGCTGCTCTACGTCCACACGAACAACGCCATCGATGACCCGAGTATCAGGGGGACGGAGGACGTCACCGATGTGGCCATCCTCAAACAGATCAGTTTCCTAGAAGGTGATGACGATAACAAGGCGGAAGGCAGGTACGCCAGAGGGATCGACTGGTCGAAAGATGACCGTGGCAGGGATGACGGAGTCGTCTGGGTGTTGAGCGTCGCCCAACTGGTCAAGGAATCGAATTCCGCCTCAGGCAGGTTCGCCTGCGCTACCGAACGCTATGCGGTCCCGTTCACCAGTACTCAGGAATGCCCGGTTACTAGTCAGGACCCGAGAGAGGATTACGTGATTCCGGACAATCAGGAAGAGGTTGACAACATCATCGACAACCTCGGCAGCGCGCTTGAGAGCCTCGTGGTCGACACGAATGGTGACAACATCAACGACACCGCAGTCGTCGTGATGGGTATCCGTTTTGAGATGCAGGGGACGGACATCGATGAACGCACAGAACCCTCTGGAGAGGAGATTCAGGACCACAAAGCGTTTCTGCTACACCTGAAATCGTTGCTTGACGATTGCGCGGAAAATGCCGCTATCCAGCAAGCGTATGACAACCCTGACGATGACCCCTACAACGACGCCTTGTGCGCTCGCAACTATGCCGATCTCAGACTGTCGAGCATGGACGATGAGCGCTGGGATGAGTTGCCGTCTCGCCAAGCAATTACCATCACCGGACTTACTCCCGTGCTGCACGACGTCTCCGACGCCATCTACCTCGCTCTTGAGGAAATGCTACCACTCAGTCTGGTCTTTGTATGCATCACAATGATTGTGTTGCACCGTAATCCGAAGGTGCTCATCATCTGCGGAACTCCGATTGTGATGAGTTTGGCTGTCACATTCGGTTTAACGGTGATATTGGACATCATGCTGACACCTATGATAATCGCAGCAGGTCCAATACTGATAGGTCTCGGCGTCGATTACGCGCTGCATCTGATCAACAGGATAGAGGAGAATCGGAATCTGTTGCTGGAGGAGAACGCAGAGTTGGTCTGGAAGGCGCGGCGCGACGGGGACATGCCCGAAGAGCTCGACCCTTGGGACTCGGAACTGTATCTCAACGCCACCATCCGAGCGATGATGACCACAGGACACGCGGTCCTGTTGTCGGCAATAACCACCATCATTGGTTTCAGCGTCCTCGCCTGGGAGTGGTTGGTGCCCATCCAGCCGATGCGTACTGTAGGAATCACTCTGGTACTGGGCATCACCTGCACGTTCATCTTCAGTATGATTCTCGTCCCCACGCTCGGCTGGATGATTCGCTATCGAAAACGGGGGGGCAAGCAGGCTGAGAAGATCTGGGCGCGCATAGGTGAGGTGCCGGTCCGTGGCGTCTGGGTGGTGCTGATTGTCACTTTGCTAGTCAGTGGTGGTGGTGCATGGATCCTCAGCGATGAGTTCGGCAAAGACATCACCGCCGGTTCGAATGAAGTTCCGCCTGACCTAGAGTCATACGAGACGCTCGCGGAGTACTCGCGGGTGTTCGGTGGTGGGCAGACGAGTATGTTCATCGTCGATGCCACTGAAAGAGGTAGGCACAACGACACCGCGCCCATCCGGGACATAAGTGTGCTCGACGGAATAGAAGAGATGCAGACGGAACGCATCGACAGGGTCGCCAATACCAGCAGCATAAGTCTGGTGACGATTCTCAAGGCAGTTCACATCAACGTCAATGTCTCTGGTGTTGAACTGTACGACCGCAGCCTGTGGGAACTGCTGCACTCTCCATGCTGGGATGACGTCCTGCAACCCGAATGCATCACCAGCGGTGATGCGGTCATGACCACGCTCACGACACGTGATGCGATGGTCAACGTCGCCTTCGACACCCTCTCGTTTGAGGTGCGTTCGATGCTGATGAACGAACCTGTTCCGAACCTCGGTGAGACAAAGACTCTGGTTTACATCACTCAACCATACAAACAACTGTCGTTTGCAGGGGAACTACGCATACAAATCGACTCGTATCTGGAAGATGGAATCGGAGTCGACGGAGTCAGTAACTCCTTGCTTACGGGTGGCCTACCCGTGTCATTGGACATCAACCTCGGCATCCATGATGCTCAGACCGATGCCACAATCGCGACAATGATCGTGTTGCTAATCGTCATGTGCTTCCTGTTCCGAAGTCCGAGATTGGCGTTCTTCACCATGACTGCTGTCGCCGTCGTGGTGCTCTGGCAGCCGCTGCTGATGAACCGGGGAGATGTCAACGTCAACGTGTTCACCGCCATGGTAAGCACGATAGTGTTCGGCATAGGTGTCGATGATTCGATTCACGTCATGGACCGGATACGTGAGGAAGGTGAGACGCCGGGTGGAATCGTCAAAGCGGTCGCGCGAACCGGTCAGACAATCTTCGAGACCACCGCCACCACCTGTGCTGGATTGGCTGCTGGGCTGACTGTAGCGATCCCTGCCCTGCGCAACTTCTTCCTGCTGATGATGATGCTCATCTTCCTAGCCCTGCTCACCTCTGCAATCCTGCTCCCAGCGCTCCTCGTTGCCTGGCAATCTCTGCGTGGAAAACTGATGGGTGAGAAGGATTGGCAAGATTATGATGAGCCAGTGCAAATGGCAAGTGAAGTGAAGCTCGATGCTGAACTCGGATGACTTCTCACGAATGCGACACTTTGAACACGAATCGCTTGCAGCGCATTTGCGGTGACATGTATGCGCGCGCTAACTCGACGGCGTTCAGAACTACTCTCAATCTTGCTACTACTGCAGATACTACTGGTGGCATGGGTTCCTTCTGCTTCTTCCGCCAGCGGAAATGAATCCGTCAGCATAGTTCCCGACGCTACCCAGTTCGACTCAGGGCAGTCCGTCGTTTGGAACGTCACTCTCGCCGGCCTAGATGCCGGCGGTTACACACTCATCACTGAGTTCTACCAAGGATACTCCAACAACGGAACCCTACGCAATGCCAGCAGCGTAACGATACCACCTTCGGGCAGCACCCAGGTCGTGAGCGGTTCCATCTACGGTTATCTGGTGTGGAATGGCACATACGAGTACACACTAAGAGTGGAGTTGTGGGATTCGTCGCAGATTAACCTCCTAGCAGCAGACGAAGTCGATATGATCATCTTTCAGGATACAGTTCCAATCTCACCTTCGAAGTTCATCGTGTTCGGGGATTCGTTGAGCGATATGGGTAATTCCTACAACTCGATTGCCCGTCTCCCTCAATCTCCCCCTAATTGGAACGGTAGGTTTTCTGACGGACCAAACTGGGCGGAACTGGTAGCGCAGGGGACGGGTAATTCGATTGGGCACGGCCAAGGATCTAGCAGCGGGACCAACAGGGCGTACGGGGGTGCGCGCTCGGGTGGTGGATACACCAGTTTCGTGATACCCAACACCGGGACTCAAGTCAACGAATACACAAACAATCACTGGTTACAGCAGACAGATTTGTCCGTCATTTGGATTGGCGGAAACGACTTCATCGGCGGAGGGCAGCAAAACCCACAGGTGGTTGTGGACAACATCGCCAACCATGTGACAGTCCTCAGTCAGAACGGGGGGAGGCAGTTCCTCATACTGGACATGCCCTCTCTAGAAAGGACTCCGAACTACGCGGATGAGAGTGACAGTGACAAACAGGCGATGCACACACGTATGCTCGATTACAATAGCCGGCTGGCGAACGACATGATTGCACTGGGAATATCACTCAACGTTTCCATTCAGGTGGTCGGGATGTTGGAAATGTTCGAGACAATTGTCAGGAACGGATCGTTCTACGGAATCACCAACCCGACCGATAGAGCTTGCGACAGCGGTGAGGGACTGTGTGAACAGGGTGATGCGATAGTGCCGAATCCCGAGGAATACATCTTCTTCGATGGCCTACACCCCACGGCAACGACGCACTCGCTAATCGCTCACTACGTTCTTGAGCAGATTAACATGCCAGACACCGATGGAGATGGAGTCGAAAATTCAGCAGACCTCTGCCCAAGCACTCCATTGGGTGATGTGGTCAACCACCTTGGATGCCGGCTAGCCGACCTCGACAGCGACAGTGATGGAGTCAACGATGCAGTTGACCGCTGTCCCAACACTCCTGAAGGAGTAGCGGTGGACGGAGACGGCTGCGCTGAGTCGCAGAAAGATGATGATGATGACGGAGTGATGAACAACGTCGACGCTTGCCCGGACACACCAATCGATGAGCAGGCGGATTTGAGCGGGTGTAGTGCGTCCCAGCGTGACACAGACGGCGACGGTATTACCGATGACATCGACGACTGCCCAGGGACGGATCCTGGTGCCCAAGTGAACGTCTACGGATGTGCTGACAACCAGATGGACTACGATTGGGACGGTGTCATGAACGATGCGGACATCTGTCCATTCACCCCTTCGGGAGAGTCGGTCGACACCAATGGGTGCTCCCTGAGCCAATTAGATAGTGACCAAGACGGTGTCACCGATGACAACGACACCTGTCCGTACACCCCCTCCGGTGAGGCGGTAGATGCCGACGGCTGCGGGCTGTCACAACTGGATGGTGATGGCGATGGAGTCTCTGATGCTGTCGACCAATGCCCGTTGACCCCACCTGGAGAGAATGTGGATGAGCAGGGTTGTGCAGCAATGGAACGAGATACGGACGGCGACGGGAGGATGGATAATGTCGATGATTGCATCGAACTCCCTGGCACGATACGCGGCTGCCCTCGCCTGTCATTAGACGTGTCCAGCGTTGCACCTACGGAATCCGATGCCAACGCGTCACTGAACATCACAGCGACCTGTGAGCAGGGGTGCAGCATGTCACTCTCAATCGATGGGGAGTCATTGACTGAAATCGCTGATGGGGTGAGTGTGATTGTTCCTGTACAGCGTCCCTCTGATGCGTACCAAAAAACGGTGGAAGTGCGGGTCGATGCTGGCAGCACGTGGGCGAAAAGTGAGGAATTGTTGAACTGGCCTGTGCCCGATGTCATTCCCGATGAGGGGGGGCAAACAGGACCGGACACTCCTGATGAGTCTGATTCTGATGCTACGAGCGGGGAGCAACCCACTTCTTCCGACGAGCAGGGGTGGCAGGTTTCCGGAAACGTGGTACAAAGTCTGGTGGCGTTCTTCATCATCGTCTGCATTATCGCCGTGCTGGGGATGATTATCAGGCAAAGCCGCGATGCGCGGAAACCCCGGCAGGAGGAATGGTTCAGAGGTCCTGTAGCCTCGACCATAGAAGTGGAGCGGGATCTGCGCAGTGCTGTGCAGCCTGTGGCACCTAATCCCGAACTATTCCAGCAGCAGCCTGCACCAGAACAGCATGAGCAAACGACACCCACGCAACCAGCGGAACAAACGGTTGCGGATGAATTGCCCAGCATAGATGAGCTGTTCGACTGAGACGCTACGCTAAGCACAATTGTGGGGAGCAGGGAGTAAGCCCCTTTCTGTTCACCGAATGGCTGGTTGCATTCAACTGTGCGTCCTACCCGTTCCTCTTCAGCGCGCCTCAACGGAACTGTTCGGACTTGCTCCGGCGGGGATGCTCGTCTCAGCCAGCGGTGGGCAACCTCTCCCTCTCGGGTTCACTGTACACACCCATGCTGGTTCGTTTCTGCTCCAGAGCCGACCCTCCCGGGCCTCCGGCTTGTGCCGGACCGCCTGCGCTGCGGAGAGGGGACTTTCCTCAGTGTCGAACACTGTCAGCAACCCTCCTGCTCCCGCATCTTCGTCCGGGTCGACGGTCGCTATCAACCCGTCGCATGCTCACAAGTCACTGCTGAGGTGGCTGTTCAGGCCACTGCTGGGGGTAACCCTGTTGTTGACCATACTGCCATTGCTGAGGCTGTTGAGCGTAACCTTGCTGAGGATATCCTTGTGGTTGAGGGGTGTAGTCTTCTTGCCAAGCCGGTTGAGGTGGTGGCTTCTGCTCATCCTCGTCGACCCAGACATTTTCCGAATCTTCCCATTCGTCGTCTGTCCCGTCATACGCATACTCGCGGCTGCCACCTGATCTGAGTGCCACCGCCACCACACCAGCCAATATGAGAATGAGACCACCGAACAGAATCATGTAGGACATCGGAACGCCCTCAAAGGCATTTGCGAGTGAACCGCCCGAAGCACCAGAATCGACCTCGATGACTTCTCCCGTGAGCCACTGTTGTCCGTCCAGTGACACCACCACCCACTGTTCTCCAGAACCTTTCGGCACCCAATCGATGTCGTAGGTCACACGCTCGTCCATCGGCACTAGTACTGAGATTGGTTGGGGTGTGAGTGTGCGATTGTCGCCGTTATCATTCACCTCATAGACAAGAATAGCTGCAGTTCCAAGGGCCTTTCCTCCGTTCCGCAACTCAATGGTCACCATCACGGTCTGCTCGCTGAGCACTGTGCCAGTGCGCGAGTAGAACACTTCGGTTAGAGTGATGTCCGCCGCCAACTGTTCCATATCCCATGTGGCAAACGGAGAGCGGACGCTGTTGAACTCGGTGCTGCTGTACATCCCATTGCCAGCGAGATCGCGGCCGACTACCCAAACTGCCAGTTGCAATCTATCGGCGTGTGCATCAGAAGGAAGTTGGCTAGCAAGGTCGAGTTTCGCAGTGGCGATGATAGACTGTCCTACAGCCACGCCATCGACAATCAACGGCAGATCTCCAGCGAGTACTGCACTACCCCCAGGGTGATTTGCTCGAACGACCTTCCAGTGCAGATAGAGACTGTCGGTGTCAAGATGCTCTTGTTCCTCCAGTACAACCTCAATCTCTAGAGCAGATAGTGAATTCATGGGAATCTCGACCCCTAGACGAGGTGAATTAACCTCTACAGGAGTCGGGGCGTTGCCATCAACGACTATCCAGAAGAGTGAGGTCTCTGAGTCGGTTACGTCGTTGGCTGCCGGCGGCAGTCCACTCAATTCGAAGCTGAGTGCATGGCTCTGTGATTTATCTGGAGCCTGTAGACGCACCTCCCAGAACCCGTCCGTAGTGGGCACTAGGGTGCGCTCCCCATCGAGTAGGATGGACACGTTGAGCGGAACCGTGGGGGAGGATCCTGTAGGCTGGAAAGCAACGTATCCAGTCAGATTCAGACCGGTTTCTGGAGGGACCCAGGCATTGTGTTCAGACACGCTCCCTGTGTCTACCTCGAGAATTACTGATTCGGAGATGATAGCCAAATCAGAAGAGAAGCGCCAACGTAGTTGTGGTAACTCCAGCCAATGCTCTTGCCCCCCCCTGTCAAGGACAGTTATCGCTGGTGCTCGGCGTAGGTCTCCCTCGAAAGGAAGTCCCCAGTTCAACTGGAACTCCACGCGCATCTCAAGTTGGCTGGTGAAGGGAGTAATCTCCCCCTCACGGGCGCGGATGCTGCATCCTTCGACCAACAGGTTCTCTGATGTGGT
The DNA here is from genome assembly GCA_963999385.1 of uncultured Candidatus Poseidoniales archaeon. Taxonomy (GTDB): domain Archaea; phylum Thermoplasmatota; class Poseidoniia; order Poseidoniales; family Thalassarchaeaceae; genus JAKUTA01. The sequence goes on from CAXEUS010000210.1 coordinate 7,909, forward strand.
CGTGCACTTTCCAGTGGTCTGATTCCAATTGACCACTAATGAATCCATCACAGAGTTAGATGCGAGTGACAGATAGACTTGAGACAAGTCTGAAATGCCATTCGGTTCATCGAACGGCAAGCTCAGTTCGTAGCGCGTAGCCGGATGCAGCCATGAATGGTCACCCTCATCGAGGAAGCCGCCTTCGCCGGTAATCCAAGGTGAATGGTCGGCTTTGAGTTGGTATGTGAACAACTGTTCATCCAACCCCGGCCCGCCACCTCTGGTCACCAGATTTCCGGCGGCGTCCGACCCTGACACATATCCGGATACCACTCCTCCTTCCGGTCCATCCGTGTCGTCGAGACTGAAGGTGTAGTTACCCTGCGCCTGAGTGAGGTCTGACGGTGGGGTCAGCCACATTGCCTGAAACTCACTCTCGTTGGTCTTGCCATTGTAATCAGCATCATCAATCCAACTTCGCCAGAGCATCAGAGATAACCCATCAGACAGTAGGGGGCGGTCGAATACCTCAATGCGAATGGGCTGAGAAAGTGATGGATTTAGGTGGTCGTAGCGACGGATGTTCTGATCAATAACCATAGGTGCTAATGAATCAATCTTGAAAGTACGATTCAGTGGGATGGAGGATATGTTCTCCGCACCATGCAAGGACATCACATCGATGCGATATTCGATGTCCTGAGTGCTCATAGGAGTTCGCAGTTGGAAAGAGGCATGTCCCTGACTCAACGTGGTGGTGTTCGCAACCTCAACATCGTTGGCGAACACTCTCACTGTCACATCTCCGCTGCGCGGGTTCTGCCATGGCTCCATGTCTGGGAACCCAAGTTGAGCCTCTACGGTAATCGGAGCGTCTGCTCTCAGGTAGGACCTGCTCTGTGGAATCTCGTTGCCCAAATCGTTCAGTATCGCCCATGAACGAACCTCGACATCGTTCTCGATTCCAAGCCGTTCCCCGATTCCGAATCCTTGGATGCGCGGCACGCTGCGCCTGCCATCAACCAGCACGAGCCGAACCTTGAGAGACAATTGCTCTTCGTCGTCCCACGACGCGTTCAGACGGAAGCGGAGGGTGCTTTCAACGCGGCTGCCATTGACCGTCTGATTCACTCCGTTAACAGAATCCCAGTGAATCATCTGTTGGTCATCATTAGACCACGGCGTGGTCCCATCGAATGGGAGTTCGTAGGTAATCTCGTGGTTGTTTCCGACGATGTCGAGCTGCACGCTGGCAGGAACTCCGTCGCTGCAGGTGTGCAGTGAGTATACCTCGAACCATTGCCACGACGGAGTCAATGTGGTCGTTGCGTTCTGGATGCTCAAGGAATCGGTGGTGAAAGATGCTGAAGATTCAAAATTAGTAATCGTTGCATGCATGGTGCCAGCCAACCCCATCACAAACGTGAGTGGAACTAGATGATGCCCCCCACTGACAGTGGCAGAAGGAATCTGGTCGTTGATCGAGCGAATCATATCGTCGTGTGGCATGTAGGACACCTCGGCCACTGGATGGGACACTGCGGCCACTCCTCCCAGTTGCATATTGCCGTAGTCGGCAGTGACCTGAATCAGAGCCATCACATGGTCCGCATCCACCTGAGTACCGAGTGGAGGCCACATACTGGGCATTGTGCTCAGGTTATCATTCAACGAATCCATCTCCGTTGAATTCAGAACCTCGATATGGCTGGAACCAAGGGTTCCAAGGACGTTCTCGAAGATGGTCACTCCACCCACCTCCATCGATACCTCGAGGTTTTCCGCCCCATTGGCAGTCGGATTGAGAGCGAAGGACAGGGAATCCAATCCGCTGCGCGGCAGCCAGATACCTACCTGCTTAGTGCTGTGTGTAGGGTATGACAGATGATAGGACAGTGCGCCGGTGGCCAATCTATCCTGCCACCCCCACGGACCGAGATTATCGTGCACGAATGCCCACTCGGAACGGCCATCCAAACCGACATCGATACGTGGAGACTGTGGTATACCTCCTCCATCGATATCCAACCGCAGCCATTGCAAATCGCTGCTACCGCTAGACTGCCAGCGGAATTGAACCGAGTGCGCATAAGTGGAGAGGCTGGTCAATCCGTTGTTCGACAGGGTCTGCCACGAACCGCTACCGTCGAATTGCGCCTGCATCTGTCCACTGCCGCTCGCCGTGTAAGCGGTGCGAATGCGGCTGATTGGTCGACGGGTCACGAACTCCTGGCTGGTGGCACTGCCAGTCCCAGAGATGCTGTCTCCGTCCCAGTTCATTCCTGAGAGCTCCCAGTCAAACTGGGCAGGATCTCGGTTGAAGGAGGTCTCGTAACGTCCTTGCAGATGAACGCCGTGGACAATCAGTGTCGACGAACCTGCCGGTTGGTTCAGAGTGAGTTTCAAACGCAGGGTCGGATGCGCTTCCCAGTCGATTGCACCCAAATCTGCAGAGTCCCCGTTGAGTCCTTCGAACCCGGCGATTGGCTGTCCGGTGGCGCCGTCGAGAACCGACCACAGTATCGACGAGCCACTCGGAACCGTGGCGTCGATGCTCATGATACCGTATGGACCTGGATCTGTCATCTGCGCGCCGTTCGCTCCGGGGCCAAATTCTGCTGAGGTCCAATTTGCATTTCCACCAGATGAACCACCGGCTGGCAAAACAGAAACATCGTCTATGTTCCAACCAGTGTATACAACTGAACCGTCCGTACGACCTAGTTTGAATCGAACTTGGAGATTAGAATTTCCTGCAGCATGACTGGATATATCATGAGTAACTTGCCCCCATCCACCGCAATTGAAAGGGTTGTAGGAAGTTCCAATTCCACCGCTTTGATGATCCCAAACAACCACCCAATTTCCTTGGGCGTTTTTCACATGCACTTGCAAATCATCGTAGACATAGTACTCAATTCCAATACATCGCCAATATTTCAGCATCCACGTTCCAGAACAACCACTGCAATCCATCACTGGGGAAGTAGCAAAGTATCCCGATGAAGGGATGCCATTTGGATAAGCACAATTGTATGTGTAAATCGCTTTGGAACCACCATGCACTCCCCCATTTTGGCCAAGACATGAATCATAACCCCAAAGCCAACCTGTACCCATGGACCATCCATGGCTTGAGGTCTCAAAATCCCATTCATTTCCACGAGGAAGAATCTTCATTCCAGAACTAATGTTGTAATCCACACCATCAGCAATGACTCCTGACATGTTCCAATGCGAAGTAGTAGACCACGACAGCGCGTCGGAGCGGGCGTAGATTGACGGTTCCAATGAAAGGTTGAGCTTAGTCACAGCCTGATTGAGAGGGACTTCCAGTTGCAGGCTGTTTGATGTACCGTTGGGATGGGTCGTCACAGACACTGTCTGCAGAGTGTTGACAGAGGTTCTTGAGGGCTGTGTCAGCGTGTCTGAATCCGAATTATCGGTAGCTGGTGCGAGCGCTGACATCCACGATGAAAGGATGAACAACGTCAGGATGAAGGTCGCGGTGATTGCACCTCGCACGCTACGCCCCATGCCCCCCCTCTTACCCACTAGGATTGTCAATCTATCGCCGCAACGCGAAGCGTAGCGGCGTGCAGGCGCCATGCGCGCGAGAGGAAAATCCGACATGGTTTTGCGATATAGCAGGTGGCAAACCATATGCTGCGGGGACCTGTGGCGACAGACGATGAGCGACGCGATTGATGCCGCCAAGCAGGCAGCGGGCATCGCCGCCTGTGACTTTGTTTCCAGTGGAATGAGGGTCGGACTAGGCACCGGTTCGACTGTCCGCTACACAGTGCTTGAACTTGGGCGCAGGATGACTGACGAAGGCCTTGACATCGAAGGAGTCCCTACCAGCGAGGCGACCGCAGCACTGGCGCGAGAACTGGGGATTCCCTTGCTCGAATGGCACCAAGTGAATGGACTCGATGTCACCATCGACGGAGCGGATGAGTTCGATGCGGGATTCAATCTCATCAAGGGAGGTGGTGGTGCACTCACCCGGGAGAAGATTGTAGCTCAGGAATCGGCAGCGATGGTAGTTGTCACCGACCCATCCAAACAGGTCGACATCCTGGGAGCTTTTCCCCTTCCTGTAGAGGTGTTGCAGTTCGGCTGGGAA